>NZ_AUPZ01000005.1 GCF_000445475.1 Sulfurimonas hongkongensis | reverse complement strand
GGAGCTAAAAGTCCACCTTTACCTGTAAGTTTCTTTCCACTTCTAAATTCTTCTAAGATTTCATCAAAATCAAAATCTACTTCTTCATTCATTGTCAGTCCTTGATAGTATTTTATCAAACTGACACGAAATTTCTAACACTCCCTTAAGTTTGTCTCTTTTGTTACTTCCATCGCATCGCCATCATTTAGGACAACTCCATTTATGTCTGAGCTTCCCTCTATCTGAACAAAATATATTTGTCTCTTCTCTTTTATAGAAAATTCCAAAACCTTACCATCATCAAGCTCACTTACAAAAATATCTACATCTTGATAGAGCTTTATCTTTGCATCTCCATTTTGCGAAGAGACAATGTTTAAGAGTTTGTTCTCTCTTTGTTTTTTTTTATAAGCGTGAGAGCCATAGAGTATTTGAAGATTTTTCTCTGGTGGTACTATCCAGATTTGAAGTAGTCGCAGATCATCACTTGTATGTCTGTTGTGTTCTGAGTGCATAACTCCACTTCCAGCACTCATATACTGAACTTCACCGCGTTTTAGCATCTCAGAGTTCCCCATAGAGTCTTTGTGTGTTAGTTCTCCATCTACGATATAAGATACGATCTCCATATCGTGATGTGGATGCATCTCAAAGCCACTCTCTGGGTGGATAATATCATCATTTAAAACCCTTAAAACTCCAAAGTTGACATTATCATGATTTCTATACTCAGCAAAAGAGAAGTGAAAACGACTCTCAAGCCAACCTAAGTTTGAGCTACCCATATTTTCTTTTGGTAATTTTCTTAGCATTTTCTCTTATATCCTTTATCTTTTACTTCTATAACTATATCAAACTTTGCTCTATATAATTGTATCTCCGCTTTATATGAACTGCTAACTCAAATAAATCTTGAGTTTATTAAACCCTTTTCATCTTAGATAGGTCAAACTCAATAGTCTCACTTTCACAAACCACACTTACTATGCAGGCACTCTTATAGATGCTAAGAGCATTATTTATCCCCTTTAAAAGTTCAAAATACTCTTTTGTGAGCGGGTCGTAAGCTTTTAAAACTTCATCTTGTACCATAAAAAGTCGCCCTCCACCGCAGCCATCACCGATGATACCTTCGCAAATCAAGGGTGAGTTTAGATCAAAACCATGACTCATCTAAGCACTCCTCTTTAGCATCTTCTATAAACTCTTTGAACTCGCTTGAGTTTCTATCTTGTGCTTTGTACTCTTCATAAGTGAAGCCTTTAAAAAGTGCTTCATCCACGCATTTACAAAGTTTAGTATCATTTTCATCTGCACAGGTTGAAATCAACTCTTGTTTTTGTCCCTCATCCCAGCCAAAATAGCTCTTATAGTAAGGATATAAAACCCATATGGCAAAACCAATAGTTAGTACAATATTCACTATATACTCTTTTTTTTTAGTCTGAGCATATCTTTTTATATCATAAGATATAAGTATCAAAAAGAGTATTTCAAGACCTATATTAAACCAGTCACTATCTAAAAAATCAAACAATTAAAACCTTTACCACTTAAAATTTGGACGCAAGATGAGTTGATGTCTATCTATCCCCTCTTCTTTTAACGCTCCTTTATACTTCTCTCCAGTATTGTAGAGATAACCTATGCTTAAGCCAAAACTTATTTTTTGACTCAAACTAAGAGGCCATTTTTTCTCTAGCATAAGTTCTGCTTCTGTGAGTTTAAGGGTGTCTGAACTTATTGCAAACATAGATGAAAATGCACTGTTATAGATAAATGACCACTCGCTTTTTTTATAGTCAATACTACTTCTTCTTGCTTCTATAAATATACTATTTGCAAAATCTGAGTTTTGATGTATTTTCGTACCTACTCGAAAACTCCAGTCTAAGTCTCTCTCATCCGTCTTTCTTGTTCCTTGTAATTTATACTCTATGTTGTACCATTTATCATAATGAGCTAAATTATCTTTGATAGAATAATCTCCAACGCGTAAAAGAAATCCCATATAGGCTCTGTTGTTTCCTATATGACTATCTTTTTTATTTTTAAAAACCATCATCCTACCCACAAAAAACGAGAAAGAGTACGGTTCCTCAAAACCCGCTGTTATAACTTTTACAGGATTAAAACTATTCGTTTTTGACCTTTCATAAGTACTTTCATGATTTTGCCTAAAATATAATCCAAACAGACTCATAGGGTGAAGTGAGACTTCAAGTACGAGGACATTTGGATTAAAAGTGTTTAAAAACATATCTTTGTATATATCTTCTTCAGCATAATTCAGTGCATCTGTGATGTTATTATCTTCATCTAAGTTTATAAACATTAAAGCTTTTGAGTAGTAAGCATCTACTTCATAATCATAACTTATTAAATCTTCGGCAAAAAGATTATTCCAGATATTAACAACAAAAAGTAGAGTTAAAAAACCTTTCACCCTACTTCTTTGTGAGAATTTTAACAGCTTCAAAACACATAGCTAAACCAAAAGATGCAGTAACGCCCATAAAACTACCTTTTTCTTTTACTTTTGCTTCCTCAGGTGAAAAAACAACTCTATATTTTTTATTAAAGCCTCTTTTTCTTAACTCATGACGGATTTTAGAACCAAACTTATCTCCATAAGTCTTCCAGATATCACTCACTTCTATCTTTGTGGGATCGAGCCTTTTTGCTCCCCCGAAAGATGAGATAAGCTTTTTATAGCACTTTTGTGCAAGGGCTAGTTTTGCTCTGACATCATCGATAGCATCTAAAACCAAATCAAATTCATCAAAATCAAACTCACTAACCCAATTCTCATCTATCTTAGCATCTATGATTTTAATGCTTGGATAGTGCTTTTTAAATGACTCTACTTTTGACTCTCCTAAGTGTAGTTCTGAGAGTAGTTGTCTGTTTTGATTGGATTCATCAAAGGTGTCAAAGTCAACTATCGTGATATCGCTTACACCACTTCTTATGAGACAATCAAGACAAAAGCCACCAACCCCACCAACTCCTAAGAGTATAATCTTTGCATCTTGAAGCTTAAAAAAATCATCCCCAAGTAGGGTCTTTACACGAGAAAATTTCAAACTCTACTCTATCCACTCTTTGAGTTTTTGCATACTTTTATATGCACTCAAATCTAGATGTATGGGAGTTATAGATATGTTTCCTGCTTTTATTGCCTCATGGTCACTCACTCCATCTGAGCCCTCTCTTGGTGAAAAACTAAGAGGATGCAAGCCCAGCCAATAGTGCTCTTCTCCACGAGGATTTCTATGAACATGTGAATCGTTTGCGTAAAACCTGTATCCAGCATAGGTTACTTGCATCTTAGCTTCACTTGTATCTGGTGGTATATTTACATTTAAAAACTCTCTATGAGGAAGTGGAAAGGAGCCATCCTTTATCTTTAAAACTAGCTCTTTTATGGTTTTTTTTGCCAAAGAAAAATCTCCCTCAGGGTTTGTAAAGTCCATCACTTGACTGATGGCGATTGAAGGAATATCGTGCAAAACTCCCTCCATGGCCCCAGCTGCTGTTCCACTATAAGTTATGTCTTCACCCATATTTGAGCCGCGATTTATCCCACTTATGAGTAAGTCTGGTTTTCTATCGACAAAAATCGTACTCAAAGATAGATAGACACAGTCACTAGGAGTTCCATCATCGAGTTTGTAAAAATCATCATCCACGCTCACAAATTTTAGAGGACGCACAAGTGTTAGTGAGTGCCCACAAGCTGATTTTTCATTTGCAGGTGCTACTACTGTTACTCTTACATCATCTATCTCTTTTAATGCTCTAATCAAACAGAGCAAACCCTTTGCCTCATAACCATCATCATTTGTTACCAAAATTCTGTATTTATTTTTCATAAGCGTATTTTATCATCTAAAAGCAAAATCTTTACAAAACATAGATTTGGATATGATTTTAAATAGACTTTTACTTTTTAGGAGATGTAGATGAAGATAGATGGTCGTTTTTGGCTTAGTAAAGATGGAGAGAGTTTTTTAGGCTCAGGTAGGATAGAACTCCTAAAAATCATAGAAAAAACTGGCTCGATGAATGCAGCTGCAAAAGAGATGAAGATGAGCTATAAAGCAGCGTGGGAGAGAGTAAATAGCATGAATGCTCTTGCCGATGAGCCACTCATCACAAGAACTACAGGGGGGCGTGGTGGAGGTGGAACCACACTTACACCTTACGCCCATCAACTCATCCAAACTTTCGAGAGACTTAAAGATGTTCATGCTAAGTTTATAGACCGTTTTGCAGAAGCTGGAGACGATGCAGATAGACTAGAGAGCATCTTAAACAGAACTTTTTTAACCACAAGTGCTAGAAATCAGCTACCCTCAAAAGTAAAAAGCATTACACAAGATGAACTAAGCACAAATCTTGAACTTGCACTCTTAGGTGGTGTCTCTTTAATCTCAAGCATCACAGCAAAATCAGCTAAAGATATGGCACTTCACATTGGCAGCGACACTTACGCCATCATAAAATCAAGCGATATAGAGATAGTAAAAATAGCGCCAAAAGCTCACAAGAGCTTAAATATTATAGAAGGAACTATAGACTCTATGGAGACTTCAGAACACTCACAAGAGATTATATTCAAGGTAAATGACTCTCTCTCTTTAGTCGCAGCCATAAGCAGAGATGCTTCAGAGTTAAGCTTAGAAATTGGCGAGAGTGCCTACGCAATTATAAACACAAAAAACATAATTATAGGTTTATAAGGACTTTAAAGTTTAATTTAAGACATTTTAGTTTAAACTTCGTTATATCTGTTTAGATATAACGTTTAATTAGAGACTTACTATTTTTATTTTCTAAGGAGAATATTTTGAATTTATTTATCGTTATGTCAAAAAAGATGCAAGGCATTTGTAACACTATAACTACACTTCAACAGAAGATACTACATACACTGGTATCTTCGCTTGAGGCGTTAGCGCTTCATATGTCTAGTGAGCCTTTTTTATTCTTTACTTATTGGTTAAAAATACATTTTTCTCATTTGATTTTCTTGTTAGGTGTCCCCCCCCACGCAAGATGATTCTTACACAAAAAAGCGTCTCACTAGATTTTATATATAGACTAAACAAACCATAATAAATAAGGACAAAACAAATATGCCAGCTACATTAAAATCTTCTTTAACACTTAAACTCTTATGAATGATGCTAAATATCTAATCATCGTAACAATCATCTTAGTACTCTTCTCAACTCTCTCACTCTTGTGGGGGCAGTTTGATATAAGCATCTCTACTTTTTTTGACTACCTAAATCACAAGCTATTCTCAAGTCCTGCTACGCAAGATTTCACTCTTATAGAGAGCATCATCTTAGATATTCGCCTTCCTCGTGTGTTGCTAGCTATTCTCATCGGTGCGGCACTTGCAACGAGTGGAGCGGTGTTTCAAGCGATGTTTGTAAATCCTCTTGTTTCTCCTGGGATTTTGGGCGTTTTAGCAGGTGCATCTTTTGGTGCGGCATGTGGAATGTTAATCTCTGAACATTGGTTTATCGTACAGATTTTAGCTTTTGTTTTTGGTTTTGTAGCAGTTGGTTTTGCTGTTTTTATTGGTTCTATGGTTACAAACTCTCGTTCAACTGTGATGCTAGTTCTTGGCGGAGTTATCAGCGCCTCACTATTTACTTCACTTCTCTCCATCATAAAGTATGTTGCAGATCCATACTCTACACTTCCAGCCATCGTTTACTGGCTAATGGGTTCACTCTCCATGGCAGAGCTAAATGAGACTCTGCTTGTCGCAATCCCCATCACGCTTAGCATCTTAGGGATGGTTTTTATGAGTAAATATTTTGATCTTATGAGCTTAGGAGATGAAGAAGCAAAGGCTCTTGGTGTAAATGTAAAACTCATCCGCATCGTAGCTATCATCCTTGCTACACTTGCAAGTTCACTGAGCGTTGTGATGGCTGGGATTATTGGCTGGGTTGGACTTATCATTCCCCATATCATCCGTATGGCTGTTGGTCCATCACATCGTTTGCTTATTCCTCTTAGTGCAGTTATTGGTGCTATATTTTTGCTAAGTGCAGATGCTATCTCAAGACTAGCCTTAAGTGTTGAGATTCCTATTGGGATCCTTACTTCACTCATAGGGATTCCTATCTTTATTATCGTTTTAAAAAATGCGAGGGCAGCATGGAACTAAAACCTATCATAGAGGTAAATGACCTGCACTTCTCATATAAAAATCACAAGGTCCTCTCTGGCATAAATTTTGAGTTAAACAGAGGTGAAGTTGTCTCACTCCTTGGCATTAACGGCTGTGGCAAAAGCACACTTATAAAACTCATCCTAAAACTCATCCATACAGATGCAGATATCAAGATAGATGCAGAGGATTTGAAAAGCTACTCACACAAAGATTTAGCTCATAAAATAGCTTACATTCCGCAATATAACAACACACCATTTAATTATCAGGTTCTTGATATGGTGCTCATGGCTAGGGTCACAAAGCTCGGTTTTTTTGCACAACCTTCAAAAAAAGATTATGAAGTGGCTATGGCAGCATTAGAGAAAATCGGTATGGAGCATCTAAAAAACAGAGCATTTGGGCAACTTAGTGGCGGACAAAAACAGATGGTACTTTTAGCTCGCTCTATCGCTCAAGAGGTAAATACTTTCATCATGGATGAACCAGTTGCTGGGCTTGACTATGGTAATCAGATAAGACTTTTAGAGCTTATAGATTCACTTGCATCTGAGGGTTATACTTTCTTAAAAACCACTCACTATCCAGACCACGCACTTCTTATGTCTAGTCGTGTTGTAGTTATGCATGAGGGCGTTATTGTGGCAGATGATGCACCAGAAGCGGTGATAACTAAAGAAATGATAGAGAAGATTTACGACATAAAAGCGGATATCGTAACTCACGGCGAGCATAAAAGATGTTTACCGATTTTTGAAAAAAGCAGACAAAAGGATTTACATGAACTTACTATATGAAGATTTGGGTTATTTTGATTTAACAACTCACGGACTTGGCATTGGCGAAAAACAGGCTACTATGAGTTTTGCTCCAAAGGGCGAAGTTATCCTTTGCGGGGTTGATGAAGTTTTAAAAGTTATGAGGGAGTTAAATATAGAGCATAAATTTCATAAAAGAGATGGCGATTGTGTCGAGGGTAAAGAGATTATACTTGAGTGTAAGGGCGATGCCGCGAGTCTGCATAAAGCGTGGAAAATCTCTCAAAATATTTTTGAATATATG
Organism: Sulfurimonas hongkongensis; assembly: GCF_000445475.1. Classification (NCBI taxonomy): domain Bacteria; kingdom Pseudomonadati; phylum Campylobacterota; class Epsilonproteobacteria; order Campylobacterales; family Sulfurimonadaceae; genus Sulfurimonas; species Sulfurimonas hongkongensis. The sequence continues at coordinate 213,015 of NZ_AUPZ01000005.1, read as the reverse complement.
AGCGGGATTGCCACATATACCAACTCACTTGTAGTAAAAGCAAGAGAGATAAACCCTAAAATAAGCGTAGCAACTACTAGAAAAAACTTCCCAGGATCTAAAGAGCTCATGCTAAAGTCTGTGATGGCGGGCGGTGGAGTTATTCATCGCATGGGACTTTATGACAGCATCTTAGTCTTTGAGCAACATCTTAACTTTTTTAATACAAAAGAGGAGCTTGAGAGTGCTTTTACTAAACTAAAGTATGAGTTTTTAGAGAAAAAAATAGCTGTAGAAGTTGAAGACTATAAAGACGCGTGTTACTTCGCATCTCTTGGTGCTGACATACTTCAATGCGAAAAGATGGAGTATGCGACTCTTAAAAAGTGCGTAACTCTAAAAGAGCACTATCCGCATCTACTACTCTCTGCTACTGGCGGAATACATGAGTCAAACATAGAAGAATTTGCAAAGTGTGGAGTTGATTTTATAGTTACTTCATCGCCCTATCACGCAAAACCACTTGATATAAAAGTTACCATCAAAGAGTCGTTATGAGCACAAGATTTATAAAACTCAAAAGTTTTTTTGGCTCTAGCATTATTGGAACACTTGGCGGACTTATAGGACTTGGTGGAGCAGAATTTAGATTACCTTTTTTAGTAGGTATTCTCAAAATTGATACGCTCCATGCCATTATCCTAAATCTCTCTATCTCTCTTGTAACAGTTTTCTTTGCACTTGTTTTTAGAGGAGTTGATGCAAATATCTTATCACACGGCTACATAGTACTTAATCTTCTCTCTGGAACACTTATCGGTGCTTATATTGGGGTTTCCTATGCAACAAAAATAGATAAAAGAACACTTCACACACTTATTTTTTATCTTTTAATTTTTTTAAGTTTAGTTCTTTTTAGCCATATTTTTATAGAGGTAAAGAGTGCCCTCATACTCCCGTTAATATTTCAAATTGTATTAGGTTTTATTCTCGGTATTGGCATCGGTATGGTTAGTTCACTCTTAGGCGTCGCAGGAGGAGAATTACTTATCCCTACTATCGTACTTTTGTATGCTACAGACATTAAAACAGCAGGAACACTAAGTCTAGCCATCTCACTTCCTACACTATTAGTGGGTCTTTATAGGTACCACAAAAACGGCAGGCTTTTAGAAGTTTTAAGCTTTAGAGATATTTTAATATGGATGTCCATTGGTTCGATTATTGGTGCTTTTATTGGTGCAATACTTTTTGGAATAATGGATGCCAAGTTCATAGAGTTTTTCTTAGCAATTATACTTTTACTCTCTGCATATAAACTGTTTAAAAAGGAGAAAAAATGAAAATAATTCTATCGATTTTTGTGCTTATTTTTACAACCGCTTATGCTAGAACTATCATAGATGACCACGGCAGGGTTGTAAAAGTGCCAGAACACATCACTAAAATCTATGCAGCATCACCACCTCTTAGTATGTCTCTTTTAGCATTTAACCCTGATTTAGTTGCAGGGCTTAACTCTCCATTTAACGAGATTCAAAAAAAGTTCGTGGGAAGTGCTTATGACAAACCTGTTGTAGGCGGTTTTATGGGACAAGGGAATATTCCAAATTTTGAGATTTTAGCTAGCGTGAAACCCGATGTTGTAATCATGTGGTCTAGGATGAGTGGGCACGAGAAGATATTGGCAAAACTTGAAAAACTAAGTATCCCTGTTTTGCTTGTAAACAACGAATCCATCTATGACCTAATAACACAGTTTGAACTCTATGCAAAACTAACGGGCGATGAGGCAAGAGCAAATGAACTTATAGCCTACACAAAAGAGAGCCTAAACTTGGTCGAGCATATGCAAGGTACATTGGCAAAACAAAAACCTATTAGCTACTACTTTGCACAAGGTATTGATGGGCAATATAGCGAATGCGAAGGCTCTTTTCACTTAGAGCCATTTAAGTACGCAGGGGCAAAAAATGCGCTTGATTGTAAAATGAGCTCTAACTATGGGATGGAGAAAATTAGCTTAGAGACTATACTCCTTAGCGATCCTGATGTCATTGTGGCGATGGAGAAGAGTTTTGTAGAGTCTATATATGACAATCCCCAATTCTCAACACTAAGGGCAGTAAAAGAGAAAAAAGTCTTTTTAGTTCCATCATCTCCTTTTAACTACATCTCAAGACCTCCATCGTTTATGAGGCTCCTTGGCATTAGATGGCTCATCGACTCTTTCTATCCAACTCTAAGAGCTAGCTCATTTCTTGATGAAAAAGAGGAGTTTTTTAAACTATTTTTTGTACAAAGGAAAAGAGATGCTAACTGAAAAACTGCTCTCCATTGTTTTTATAGGAGTTGATCCCGTTTTATGGATACTAATAGCTATGAGCCTTGTCTCTTTTGGAGTGATAGTTGAGAGACTCTTAGTCTTTGGTTCCATCAAAAAAAGCCTAAATGAGCTAAGTGTGCCAGATATAAAACTTATCCTAGAAAAACGACTTGGCATCTTAGCAACTTTCGGAAACAATGCTCCTTTTATAGGGCTATTTGGAACAGTTTTAGGTGTTATAAACGCTTTTGCAACGCTCTCAAAGGGGAGCGAATTTGGAGTAAATGCAGTAATGGGAGGCATCTCTGAAGCCCTCGTTGCAACTGCTGCTGGACTTTTTGTGGCGATTCCTAGTGTTATCGCTTATAACTACTTTGTAAGAAAGATAAGAATGACACTACTAAAGAGAGAGGCTGAAGCGTCATGAGTTGTGAGCATAACGAAATATCAGAGATAAATATGACTCCATTTGTGGACATTGTTCTTGTTATACTCGTTATTTTTATGGCTACTGCTACTTTTGTGGCACAAGGAAAGATAAATATCACACTTCCAACTTCTAGCACAGAGACCCAAAAAGATAAGCAAAAACCAATCACAATCACTATAGATAAAGATGCTAACATTTACCTAAATGACATACTCACAACAAAAGAAGATTTAGGCAAAACTCTTTTAAAAGATGTCAAAGAGGCTTCAAAAAATGGAGTGATTTTAAGAAGTGATGCAAAGGTCTCATTTGAGCATGTTGTCGATATTATAGATATCTGTAAAGCAAATGATATTAACAAGTTTTCAATTCAAACAGAGGTAAAGAGCAGATGATAGCGCCATATAAAAGAGTTATCGCAGCTGTGCTCTCTACAACACTTCTGCACGCATCTATCTTTTACACTCTAAATGAAGTAAAGCAACCTAAAGTTATAAAAAACAAAACTATAGAGATTGAACTTATGCAAGAAGTAAAAGAAGAAAAAAAAGAGATTGTAAAAGAGAAAAAGGTAGAAAAGCCTAAACCTATTGTAAAACCTAAACCAGTTATAAAGCCAAAACCAGTTATAAAGCCAAAACCAGTCATTAAACCAAAGCCTAAACCAACTGTGAAGCCTAAGCCAATCATCAAATCAGAACCAAAACCCAAACCAATTGCTAAAACCCAACCAAAACCTATAGAAAAAAAAGAAGAGATAGTAGAAGAAGTAACACAAAAAGAAGAACCAAAAGAGATAACAGAGCCCACTAAACCCTCGCAAGAGGCTACACTAAGTGAGGATGCCGAGGACTCAACTATGAGTGCTGATGAGCTAGAGATATATCTCTATAAAGTAAGAGTCAAAATAGAGCAAAACCTAAGATATCCACCACTAGCAAGAAGATTAAAAATACAAGGAGAGAGCGTAGTAAAATTTAATATTTTAGAAGATGGAAGTGTTGAGGGCTCAACTATATCCACACACACATCGAGTGGCAACAGCTCACTTGACAGACAGGCGATAAACACCATAGTCCAAGTATCTCCCTTTCTTGCTCCGCCAAAAGGGAAGATATCAATAATAGTGCCAGTGGCATTTAATCTAAAATAAAGGAAAAAAAGATGAGTGAGTTTTTAAACAAGCAAGATGAGAGCCAAATTATAGAAAAGATAGTGAACTTTCATAGGTCATTTGATGAGATGAATGATACTCAAAAAGATGAGTGGCTAGTCGAGATGAAAGAGATAAAGATAGAGCATTTCTTCAAAGCAAATCAGAGAGTTTTTGATGAAGATGGTCCAAGAGAGAGAAGCATCCCTAGAAGAGATTTCTTTTTGGATGTTATAAAAAACAGAGTAAAGTCAGATCCACTTAGCCAGCCAGAAGGCCATCCAGTCACAAACTACTTAAAAGAAAATGTAGTCATTAGAGAGTTGTGCGACAAAGTAAAAGCTGCGTTTGATGCGCAAAATCTTAAAAGCTACGATGAGAGTTTAAGACTTTTGCATGAACTTTCTAAGATTCACACACACTATCTAAGAAAAGAGGATCAACTCTTTCCATACTTAGAAAAACATGACTTTACTTACCCGAGTACTGGCATGTGGAAGTTTCATGATGAGATAAGAGATAACCTAAAAATAGTTATAAAAGCTGTTGAAGAGAAAAGAGTAAACGAAGAGATATCAGCACTTCTAGGCGATGTTGTAAAAGATATCTATGATATGACAACTAGAGAAGAGAAGATGCTACTTCCTACATCTGTAAAACTGCTCTCTCATGATGAGTGGAAAAAAATGAGCCTTGAAGAGAAAGAGATAGGTTATGTCTTCATACAAAACCCTCCACTATGGCCAACAAATGAGAGTAAAAAACCAGATATGGCATCATCACTTAGTTCAATATTTCTCAAAGAAGGTTATCTCTCACAAGAGCAACTAAACCTCTTTTTTAGCCACCTGCCTTTTGATGTAACTTTTGTAGATGAGAATGATAGAGTGGCATTTTTCAACCAAGGCAGCGAGAGGACTTTTTTAAGAAGTCCAGGGATAATTGGAAGAGAAGTAAAGTTTTGTCACCCTCCAAAGAGCGTTGATACAGTTTTAGTTATCTTAGAAGCTTTTAAAAATGGAAGTAAAGATAGTGCTGAGTTTTGGATAAATTTTGGCGGTAAATTGATTCATATCAGATACTTTGCTCTTAGAGATGAAGATAAAAACTACAAAGGTGTAATCGAACTTACGCAAGATATTACAGATATACAAAAGATAGAGGGCGAGAGACGCCTTTTAGATTGGGCATAATATATTTATTTATATATCGTTATGTATAAGAAGACATAACACTAAAAGGGGGTAAAAGAATGGTTAAAGTTAAAAGTATGGAAAATAAAGAGCACAAAGGCGGATCAAACCCTCAAAGTTTTGACCGCATCGTGCGTGAAGTGTTTGCACCCATCTATCCTGTAATTGCACAGCAGATAAAAGAAAAAACTGGAGTTACATCTGGTAGATGCTTTGATGCTGGATGCGGTACTGGAGCTCTTGGACGAGCAATGGCTAGTATTACCGACTTACATATCACTTTTTTCGACCAATCGCCTGAGATGCTCTTGCTCGCTAGAGACTATGCAAAGGGTGAAAATATTTTAGATAAAAGTGATTTTTTAAACGGCGATATCCATAACATAGATATAAAAAATGAGAGCATGGACATAGTCATAAGCCGCGGCTCTTCGCCGTTCTGGGATGATTGGAAGAAGGCTTATAGTGAAATACTAAGAATCTTAAAAGTCGGCGGACACGCTTACATAGGCGGAGGATTTGGCACAAAAGAGCTAAGAGATCAAATAACCGCTCACATGAGCAAAGAGAAACCAGACTGGAGAGACTCCTTTAAAGAGCGAGTAAAGACAGAGCGAGAAGCTTTGCCACAAATACTAAACTCACTAAACCCATCACAACACACCATCATAGATGATGAGAGTGGTTGGTGGGTTTTTATAACGAAGTAAATAAGAAGATGAAAAATGAAATTTAAAATAAAACTAAGTCTTTGCCTTGTTGCAATTTTAGCTGCAAGCAGTTCCTTTGCACAAAGCAATTATAAGCTAGAAAAAGTTAGTGTAAGCGAAAATGAAAACCCTAGAACACTCTCCCAAAATGAGGCTTTTAGTGCACCTGAGACTTCAAAACTTGCCATTGACAAGCTAAGTGAAGAGGAGATAAAGATAGCCAATCCTAAAAATATATTTGAAGCTATCAACCAAACAGCAGGGGCAAATGTTCAATTCCAAGGGCGAAAAAACTCTGCAATCATAACATTTCGTGGAAGCTCAAATATCTATAGCGCAGCGGCATTTGGAGTGATTTTAGATGGTGCCCTACTCTCGCCGATGTCCTCTTTGAGAATCCTTGAATCTCTAAGCGTTGATGTTGTAGAGTCTATCGAGGTTATAAGAGATGCTAGTGCATTAACACTCGGACCTATTGCCGGTTTTGGAACTCCAAACGGTGCTCCTACTTTAGGTTTTATCGTGATAAAAACAAAACTCCCACAAGACAACGGTGGAGTTGCAAAATTTTCATACGAGAGTTTTGATACAAAGAAAGTAGATTTAAGCTATGGGGGCATTCATGATAAGATCTTTTATTTAGCAAGTGTCAACGGATTATCTACCAATGGGAAAAAAGACTACAACACCGCTGAAGATAGAGGCTCTATATTTTTAAAAAGTGGTTATGTCGGTGATGAGTTTACGGCTACTATCAGTACATACTATTCTAATTCAGAAAAAGAGACACAAAGAGCAACAAATGATATGAGCATGGTTGGTGCTTCTCGTTGGAGATATGAACCTATAGAGAATGAATTTGTCTCAGCTATCTTTGAAAAAGATTTCGGTGCCAACAACAGAACAACCCTGCAACTCTCTCACTCCAAAACTCTTTGGAGCCAAGATTATGATAGAACAAATCCATCCCAAGCGCCAGGTTTATATTTCAAAGGAACACAAAGCACAGACTCAATCGACTTAAGACATGCAATAAAACTAGACAATACAATAGTAAAAGTTGGTACTCAAGCGATGTATTATGATGCGCCAAACGGAGAACTGTTTTATGAAGGATATCAAAGAAAAGAGCAGATTTACGGTGCTTTTTTACATGCTTCTCACGCCTTTATGGATAATAAACTAATAGTTGATGAGTCACTAAGAGTTGATAAAAAACACACTGATTCATCTGTTGAGAGATATGATCCAAACTCTGTCTTGGCAGATAATGTTACAAAACTCAACAATCAAAAACTCTCTATTATAGAAGATAAGTGGGCGAAAGCTTCTATAGCTTTTTCATTTGGAGCTCTTTATAAATTTAGCAACTCTTTAGAAGCTAGTGCAAGATTTGCATATCTAACATCAGGAACTACTGATGATGCCATGAGCGCAGATGGGTCTGCTATGAAAGATGAAAAAAATTATAGATATGAGCTAGGAGTAAAAAAAGTAGTAAATCAATACTTTAATCCTACGCTAAATCTCTTCTTATATGACAATAAAAACATAAAATCGCCTCTTTATTTTGGAACAAACAATGATCCATATATAGTATTTAATCAGATAGATCAAAAAAGATATGGTGGGGAATTTGGTTTTGATGGTAAAGTAGACTCCTTTTACTACTCATTTAGCTACGCTCATGCAACGGCTGATGCAAAGAAAAACGAGATACCAAAACACAATATCTCTGCGCTTATGCAGAAAAAAATCGGGAACTATGCTCTAAATTTTTCTGGTAAATATCTAAGCACTTATGAGTCTAACTTTTTTACGATTGACAAAAAGTATCATGATGTAGGGGATTTTATCTCTATAAATATCTCTTTGGACTACAACCACAAACTATTTCAAAACGATGCCAAATTATCACTCTACAGCAGAAACCTTCTTGATGAAAACTACATGACCATCTTCGGATTTGAAGATCAAGGAAGAGTAATAGGCACATCTTATGAGTTTAAGTTTTAAAGATTTTTAGTAAAGATATAAAACTAAAAATATAAGGAAAAAAAAAAGATGAAAAAAAGTTTTATAGCCCTCTCAGTGGTTGCATCTTTAGCACTTGCTGATGGTAGTTACACTTTGGGTAAAGTAAGTGTTGCAAGCTCTATAGAGGATGTAAATGTTATAGAGCAAACTATAACTTCACAAACTATAGAGCAAAACAATGAGCAAACTGTGTCCGAGTCACTTGATAATGTGAGTGGGATTAGCATGAGTAAGATGGGTGCAAGAGGAGAGACGACACTAAGCATCCGTGGTTTTGATGCGAAGAGAATCGGTGTTTTTATAGATGGTATCCCTGTCTATGTGCCTTATGATGGAAACTTTGATTATGATAGATTTCTCACAAATGACATTGCACAGATAGATATCTCTAAAGGTTACTCATCTGTAGCTTATGGTGCAAATACTATGGGTGGTGTGATAAATATCATCTCTAAAAAACCTACAAAAGAACTAGAGGGAAACATAAAGGGCGAGATTATCTTAGATAGCGATGCGCAGATGTCAAGGCATGTTGAGAGTATAAATGTAGGTTCAAGAGTGGGTAGTTTTTACGCTCAACTTAGTGGTTCTTACAACAAGAGAGACCACTTTAGAATGAGTGATGATTACAGACCAACCTTAGGCTCAGTCCAACCAAAAGGCGATAGACTTAGATCTGAGTCAACCGATAAAAAGATAAGCCTAAAAGCGGGTTTCATCGCAGATGATGCGAGTGAGATAGCCATCACTTACGCAAATCAGCAGGGCGTAAAAGAGCAACCAACTAGTGTAGATAGCACACGGTCGAGTGTTCGTTATTGGGATTGGCCATATTGGGATAAAGAGACTTTCTCTATTTCAGGACAAAAAAACTTTGGCAACAGTTATATAAAAGCCCTAGCTTACTATGACACTATAAAAAACTCAATCCACTCTTATGACAATATAGAGCACTCATCTATGAACTTTGGTAAGTCATGGAAGAGTCGTTATGATGATTATAGTTATGGAGAAAGGCTTGAGTATGGGCTGCAAACCGATAGCAACTTCTTAAAACTAGCTCTAAACTACAAAAAAGATGTGCATCGTGCTTATGATATAGACAAGGTTACAGGAAGTGAAACACTAGATGAAGACTATGAAGACAACACCATCTCACTTGGTGTAGAAGATGAGTATAGCATCACAGAGTCTTTTAAAATATTAGCAGGACTAAGTTATGATAGGCGAGAGAGCGACAAACTTTATGATACAAACAGTGCCTATACAAACATGATGAAACTAACAACTCAAGATGCTTTTACTCCTCAAGTGGCTTTAGTTTACGCGCTAGATGTGAGCTCAAAACTAAGAGCTAGTGCTGCACAAAAAACATATTTGCCGAGTATGAAAGATAGATATTCAAGACGCATGGGAACCTCGGTTCCAAATGTTGACTTAGACAAAGAGATAGCAAATCACTTTGAGCTTAGTTATAATTACACTACTAAAAATATCACTGCTGGAGCAAATCTTTACTACTCTAAAATTAATGACGCGGTGCAGAGTGTAATATATGCTCCAGACCCAACAAAAGAGCAAAATCAAAATGTTGGAGATTTTGAGCATAAAGGGCTTGAGCTAGAAGCAACTTACATGAACGACTCTACAAAAGTTGGTGCAAATTATGCTTTTGTAGATGTTAAGAACAAAAACGATAGCGATGTAAAAAGAACAGGTGTCCCTGAAAATCAATTTTTTGCTTATGTAGAGCAAAAAATAGGAGCAGGATTCTCTATATATGCAAATATGAAATTTAGAGATGACGAGTATCAACAAATCGCAAATAGAGACTATGTAAAAATGTCTAGCATAACAACTTTTGACGCCAAAGTAATATACAACTACGCTAAAACTATTCAAGCTGAGATAGGTATAAAAAACCTTACAGATGAACTTATAGAGTACGATCCTGGTTTTGTAGAAGCTGGTCGTGAATATTTTGCAGCACTAAATTATAAATTTTAAGGAATAAGATGTTTTTAGAACCAATTGACTTTGCAAAGATGTACAAAGAGCATAAACAAAAGAGTGTTTTTAAGCGTAAAAGTAGTGATGAGTGGGACAAAAAGTCAAAAGAGATGGCTCCACGGATGCAAAAATCTCACTATGTTGAGGATTTTATCTCTAAGATGGAGATTGACAAAGATGATGTGGTGCTTGATGTGGGCTGTGGACCAGGAACACTTGCTATTCCGCTTGCTAAAAAAGTAAAACGAGTTATAGCTATAGATTTTTCTCGCAAGATGCTTGATGAGTTAGAATCATTTGCAGAGGCTGAAGGTATTACAAACATCACAACTTATCATATGGGTTGGGATGATGACTGGAGTGAGATAGAAGCCGTAGATATTGTCGTAGCATCTAGAAGCATTGAAGTCTTAGATATAGAGGCGGCACTTTTAAAAATCTCTAATCTTGCTAGAAAGGCTTGTTATGTCAGCTATATGGCAGGTGGGAGCTTTGTAGATATGAAAATCTTAGACTACATTGACAAAACAATAGTTACAAAGCCTGACTTTTGGTACTTGCCCATCATACTCTACAAAGAGGGATATCTGCCAAAAGTGGACTATATCCCAACAAGCAGTGGAAGTGTTAGATATACAGACGAGGATGAGTTTGTAAAGTCTCTCATTTGGAGCTTAGGCTCTTTAAATGAAGTACAACAACAAAAAGCAAGAGAGTATTATGAGCTATACATAAAAGATGCCCCTGGGGCACCAAAGGATAGCGTTTGGGCGTTTGTGTCATGGAACTGTGACATTAAGCGAGGCTAAAGCCTCACTTCCAAAAAGCCCTGCAAATAGACCTAAAACTTTGCTCCCTTTGGTCGATTTATAGTCTATAAAATCATGGAGGATATTATGAACACTTCTTATGGGATGGATGCTTATAGAGCACATGACCTCAATATCGCAATGAGAACTTCTAGTGGAGACGTCATAAAGATGGACTTTGCAAACCATCAGTCAGCATCTATGAGTCATAAGCAAAATCAAAACGGCTCACAAACATCTATGAGTTTTTCATCGATGCAGTCATTTAAGTTTTCAGTAGAGAGCAATGGCATAGATGCACAAGATCAAAAAGAGATAGACGCTTTTATGAAAGTAGCACAACCTTATATTGACTCATTTTTAAAAGAGCTTGAAGATGCGGCTCCTAAGTCTCCTGTCTCTCAATTAGCTAACAAGATAGCTAGTATATTTGAACCTAGTCTTGAGAGAGATGAAAATAGTAAAAATCATATTAAGACAAATATTGTAGAGATGTTTGACAAATCTATGAGAGAGTTAAAAATTCCAGAAAAGTCAAAGCAATCAGATGCGACTGAATTTATGGAAAATATTTTTGAGCAGACTCAAAAACTACTAGAAAAAACACTTCAAGAGTTTGATCAGTTTAACAAAAACATATACGCATAAACTTTAAGGATAGGTGATTTTTGGTATAAAAATTGCTTATCTTTTTATATGAAAACACTACTTCTAATCTTTTTTTTATCTTTAAATATATTTGCGTCTGCTATAGAGTTAAACTATCAAGAGTTAAACAGACATGTAGATAGGATTTCGCCAAATCTCTCAGCTGAGCAAAAGGTCTCCTTATACTTTCTTTTACTCTCAACCCATGAAAATATAACAACCTCACTATCACTAGATGAGACAAGAAGTTCTCTGCTTGATGGTCTTGAGAGTCGCACACTAAAAACACTCTCAGAGCTCCACGAAGAGAACCAAAACATAGATGCATCTCAGATAAGAGAGATGAGAGAACTCTATGTTGAGATGGTGCGAGATGCTAAAGAGCTTATAAAAAACAGAGAAACAAAAGAAAACATTGTTTATAAAGATAGAGTTGTTTATGAAGATAAAATTATCTATAAAGACAAAGTTATAGAAAAAACTTCTATGCTTTTTAGTGGCATCTTTGGACTTCTTGGGCTGCTTTTAGGTCTAGCTATAGGCTTTCTTATCTTTAAAGCAGAAAGAAAAAAAGAGACTCTTCTGGCTAAAGAGCGAGATGATATATCTGATGAAAAACTAAGTGAGAGTCATGCTGAGATACAAAAGTTAAAAGAGTTAAATGAGATGCTAAACAAAGAAGTAAATTCTTTGAGTGCAACCGCACCAAAAATTTCAGAGCTTGAGAATAAAAACTCTACCCTCCAAAAAGAGCAAGAGCAGATGCAAGAGTCTCAAAAGCTTTTAGAGAGTGAGTTAAACAAAAAGATACAAAAGCTTAATGAGCAAAAAGAGAGTCTCATAAAAGAGTCACTTGAACTACAAAAATCTCAAGATGAAAAAGAGATCGTCTCAGCAGAATTTGACAACAAAGTAGAAGCTCTTCAAGAGCAGTCAAAAGATATCTTTAGCATCTTAAACACTATCTCAGATATTGCTGAGCAAACAAATCTTTTAGCTCTAAACGCTGCCATCGAAGCAGCAAGAGCAGGAGAACACGGGCGAGGTTTTGCAGTAGTTGCCGATGAAGTTAGAAAACTCTCTGAGAGAACTCAAAAAACACTCCAAGAAGCAAGAGTAAATATCTCCAGTGTTGTTGATGCTCTCTCTAGTTTAAAAACTTAGATTTTGATAATCTTTGTCAAGCAGTCTTCCTGCTACCTTCGGAGGCTTAGCTACTGTTACACCTTCTAGTAAAACCGAAGCATCTTTTGAAGCATTTGGCAGATATAGTGGACATACTTCAACTTTAGCACCAAGCTTTATTAGCATCTGTAGGTTTTGTTGTGGAGAAGATTCTGTGCCATCTGGTCTCTTTACAGGCGTGCTTTTTACATTTTTATCTGCTAAGTCTCCAGCTGCTCCACATAAAACTATGCTAACTTCTTTGTTATGCTGTTTGATGCTCATCATAGATAAAACCATAGCCATAGCTTGAGTTTGTGTATCTGCTGAGTTTATCAAAACATTTAGACCTTTTGCTTGCTCTGCGCTCAACACACTTGGTAAAACTAAGATAGCACTCAAAGCTACTTTTGTAATTAATTTTTTCATTTTTTTCCTTAAAGTTTAAATTTACAGAGATTATACAGAAGAATAACATTGTATTTACTTAATAAATAAATCACTTCATATTATAATACTAACTCTAATTGAATCTTTTAAAGAGTTAAAATTGAATTAAGTGTTCTGATTAATCTATAAACTAGATTCCGTGTCAAGCACGGAATGACGGCGTGTCTGTCATCCTGAACTTGATTCAGGATCCAACTTAATAATTGTTCAGAGCATTTAATTCAAAACCTAGTTTAATAAAGGGCTTAATTTCTTTGTAAATGATGCCTCTAAGACTTTGTTTTCTAGTAACTCTCAAACAAGCTTTGAATCTTACTAACATCGTGAGTTAAAGTGTGAAGCGGCTTAGCATCTTTGCCTCTTATAGCATCTTCAAATGGAATTCTGCTATTTTTATTTTTGTAAAGTATACCTATGGGCATAGGAATAGTCTCATAAGACTTTTTTACAGCTTGCTCAAAATCACTCGCATCATAAGAGTCATCTAAGATATAACTATTTTCGCTAAACCAATCATAGGTGTTTATCTTATTAAATGTGACACAAGGCTGCAAAATATCAACAAGTGCGTAACCCCTATGTAAAAATGCCTCTTTTAAAACCTCTTTTGCATGTTTTATATTGCCAATATTTACGCGTGCTACAAATCCTGCTTTTAAAGACAAGGCGACTGCTAAAGGATTAAATGGCTCATTTATAACTCCCCCAACTTGCACGCCAGTTACAAAGCCCTTTTGGCTCGTAGGTGAAGCTTGGCCTTTTGTTAGGCCATAGACCATGTTATTGTGAACGATATTTACTATATTTACATCTCTTCTTATGGTATGGATAAAGTGATTGCCACCCTCTCCGTACATGTCGCCATCTCCGCCCTGGGCGATTACATGGAGGTTTTCATTACTTAGTTTTATGCCAGTTGCAACAGGGAGTGCTCTACCGTGGAGAACCCCAAACATATTTGTATCGACATAGTAAGGAGTCTTTGCCGCCTGCCCTATTCCAGATACTATTACACAGTCCTTCTTCTGCACTTTTAATTCTTCTAAAACCTCTTTTACAAGCTTTAAAATACCAAAGTTACCACAACCCGGACACCACGCAACATCCACATCTTTTCTATCAAATAGATGGCTCATAATATCTCCTTAATTGACTCTTCAATCATTACGCTTAGTTGATCTGTAAAGAAATTAAAACCGTTAGATTGTAAGATTTGCTTGTAAATTTTCACATCATGAAGCTTTAACTGATTTGCAAAGGCACCATCAGCATTGTTCTCTACTACAATGATGTGAGAGAATTTTTCAAGAACGCTCAACTGCTCCTTTGAGAGCGGATAAACCCACGCAAAATGCACTTGTGCTAGATGAGGATTGCCTAGGTTTTGTAAGACTTCAAAGATAGCACCTTTGGTTGAACCCCAACCAAGAATTGCGATATCTCCATCTCCTAGAACCTCAGGTGCAACTATCTCTTTTAGTAGCTCTTCATTTTTTCTAGCTCTTTTTGCAACCATCTGCTCTCGCATCTTGTAGTCTTCTGTAATCTGGCCTCTCTCATCATGCTCATCACCTACAGAGCATATCAGTCCATCTCCAAACCCTGGGATTCCTCTTGGGCTTATGCCATCATCTGTATCTCTATATCGTTCATAATTTTCATCTGTCTTTACGATATATCTGCGCTCTTCGTAAGATGCAAAATCTACATCTTCTATCATGGAGATAGTATCTGCTAAGTATTGGTCACTTAGAAAAATAACAGGAGTCTGATAGCGATCTGCTAACTCAAATGCAAGATAACCATAGTCTATACACTCTCTTAAACATCCTGGTGCTAAAACCACGCGAGGAAATGGTCCATGCCCCGAATAAATAGCCATATTTAAATCGCCCTGCTCACTCCTTGTAGGAAGTCCCGTTGCAGGCCCTGGTCTTTGAGCTAGATATATCACAGCAGGAGTCTCTGTCATGCCAGATAGACTCAAGGCCTCGCCCATCAGAGCAAAACCACCACCAGATGTTGTGGTCATTGCTCTAGCACCTGCGTACCAACCGCCAAGCACCATATGCAGAGATGCTATCTCATCTTCAGTCTGCTCCACAGCTATATCAAGATGCTTTGTCATAGAAGCCATAAAGTTTAGCACTCCAGTTGATGGAGACATCGGATAGGCAGTTAGCATATTGCATCCGCCTGCTAAAAAGCCAAATCCACATGCCGTAGTTCCATCCATCTGGTGGATTTTTTTCACACTCTCTGTATCAACTTCTGGCAACTCAAAATTGACTTTATCTTCTAGTTTAGCGCCCTCTTTATAACCAAGCTGTGCAACCTCTTTGTTTACTTCATCATCTTTAAAATGTTCTGCAATACTCTCTAACAAAAAGTCTCTATCAATACTAAGTGCTCCAAAGAGCATACCTGCTATATAGGTATTTGCATACTTTGCACTACCAAACTTTTTTGCACTCTCTTTCATGGCAACTAAGATAGTGTCATCTGTACCAAATGCCTCATCTGCAAAAATCATAGTATCTTTATGGCATCTACCCTGCATATGCTCTAAAGCGAGTGCATCTAAAGCTATGGATATATCAACTTCCCAACATGGCGCTTCAACTAGAGCATCTGAGATTCTAATTAGTGTAGTATTACTCCCACCTCGCACCCTAGACATAAACTCCTTTGTTGAGTAGACATAAAAGCCGCTCTTTTTAAATGCACTATTGAGGATACTCTCAAGCGTGGCAATACCCATTCCTGCCGCACCACCTATTAAGATAGAGATGCTTTTAGAAGCATCTTTGTTATCAAATCCTGATTTTGCATGTTTAGGCACAGAGTCCTTTGCACCATTTTGACCATTGTACTTCTTAAGTTCGTCTATTGTCATCTCAATATCCTTTAACTCAGTAAATTCTTATATGACCATATCTTAAAAAATATAATTTATTGATAATAATGCCATATTAACAAATAACTTTAACTTATAACCTATTCAATCTTAGCCACATTTGTAGTAATAACATAACTGTCTCTTCCATTTTCTTTTGCTTTATATAGCATTTCATCGGCTCTCATCATGAGGATATCAACATCTAGGTTTTCATCAGCTTGAGAGCACACTACGCCTATGGAGATGGTCAGAAACTCACCTGCTTTACTGGTTTCATGTTTTATTCCTCTTTTCTTTACGCTTTGACAAATCTCTTTTGCAAGAGAAGCACTGTTTGACTCATCTATGTCTGTAAGTATGGCACCGAACTCTTCTCCTCCTAGCCTAAAGACAAAATCACTTGGCCGTTTCAAGGTATCTTTTAAAACTTTAGCCACACTCTTTAGTGCAAAATCGCCTTTTACATGTCCATAAGTATCATTATACTGCTTAAAGTAGTCTATGTCCATCATCATAAAAGTTATGTAGGATTTTGTCCTTTTTGCTCTTTTTAACTCTCTATCATAAACAAAGTTGAAATACCTTCGGTTGTGAAGAGTTGTTAGTACATCTGTATAGGAGACATTTTCAAGTTTTTTGTTTGCCTTTTGTAGATTTTTAGTAGCAATCTCTAGCCTCGTATGGTCTTTTTGGATACTTTTAAAAACATAATAAGAGATGATTAGAACTCCAACAATTGTAAGACTTAAAATGATTCCTACATTTAAAATTAGCTTATCATATACTGATAAAAATCTTTTTCTTTCATACTTTGCAAGCTCAATCTCATAGTTTATAAGTTTTTTTATAATGTTGTGAATATGTTCTACTCTAGCTTCAAAGTTCTCCATCACAAGGCTATCTAGCGATATATTAAAAGTCATTTTCTTAAAAAAATCATTTGTAGCTGCTATCTCAATAGCTGCATACTCTACATATTGCAACTCATAATCTCTCTTAAAATGAGACTCGTATCGCTTCCACTCTGACTCTATATTTGAGATGGCTTCTTTTATCTGTATGCCTGCTAGTTCTTGACTCATTTGAGAGTTTTTTACTTTATAGATGGTATTTGAGACTTTTCCATGATAGACTTGAAGTATGTTGTTTAGCTCAATGACTGGGACGAAAGAGCCGAAGTATATAGTATCAAGATTTTTTTTCACTGAAGCAGTGTTAAAATACCCCATAATACCGATTATAATTAACCCCAATGTGATAAATATAAAAAGAAACAAAAGCTTACTTCTTAACTTTAGTGCCTCAATAAACTCCATTAAAATCCCATACTATATTATTTATTGTTTATAGATGGTATAGCAATTTTTATACCATTAATTTTATGCTAAAATACCTGCAATATATCATGCGAGGTAGATTCCGTGACAAAAAGAAAATTTAAAAACAGACGAATCAAAGAGATAGTAACAAGCATAGAAGAAGAGAATTTTATATCTAAAGAGCTTTTGAAGAAATGATTGCACAAGAAAAACTCGAACTTATCAAAAAGCTAAGTCTCTTTAAATCTTTAAGCATTGAGCAGGTTGAAGATATAAGAGAGATTTCATCTATCATAGAGTATCCAAAGGGCTCAATTCTTTACTATGAAAACGATTCGTATAACAAGATTTTCTTCTTAATCTCAGGTGTTTTAAAAGTCTACAAAATAGATAAATTTGAAAATGAGATATTTTTATATCATATACATAAAAGCTCTTTAATCTCTGAACTTACTAGTCTAGAGGACAACTCCATCTATTGCTACTCTAACTCTGAATTTATGGAAGATAGTGTTGTTTTAGAAGTTGATTTTGCGGAGTTTAAAAAGAGATTTTTATCTAAAAACATTCTTAATGATGAGTTTATAAATGAGATCCTGCTTAAGACTCATCAGCTTCACTGCGTCGTAAATAGAGAGCTTGTCTTTGATGCAACTGCTAAAGTTGCTTATATGCTTAGTGATGATTTAGAGATGTTTAACTCTCTAAAGCGCCAAGATGTCTCTTTTATGTTGCATATTCAGCCTGAAACTCTCTCAAGAGTATTAAATAAACTAAAAAGAAGCCACATCATAGAAGTAGAAAATGCGGTGGTATCTATTATAAATCAAGAAAAATTAAATAATATCTATAGGGGAGATATGTTATGAAAAAAGTTACAAGTATAAGCACAAAGATAAAAGTACTAGGGGCGCTGCTTATTGCTTTAATGCTTAGTGTTATCGCTATCACTATATATTTAAATCAACAAAATCAAAAAGATGCACTCATTATAAATATTGCTGGTAAACAAAGAATGCTTACACAAAAAATGGCAAAAAATGTTTTTTACATTCATTACAGTTCTAACAAAGACTTTTATGAGTTAAACTCCGCAATTGATGAATTTATCGAGGGTTTAAATATTTTAAGAAATGGAGATTCAGTTAAGAAAATCTATCCAGTTCCAACATATCAAATCTCACTACAACATACAGAGGTAAATGCGCTCTGGGATGACTTTTACAAAAATATACAAAACTTTAAGCTTTTTACAAACTCAAATGTAGATAGAAGTGCAGAACTCGAAGAGATTGTCACTACAATATATAGAGACAACACAAAACTACTTGATAATGTTGACAAACTAGTCACAATGTACACAGACTATAGTGAAAATAAAACAAACTTTATAAAAACATTTCAATATGCGGCAGGGGCTACACTTCTCTTACTTTTTATATACTCTTTGTTGCAACTTCGCTCCATCGAATCTCATGTGGAAGCCATTATGCAGTACTCCAAAAAACTTATAAGCAGCAAAGATATAACAAAGCTCGAACCCATAGAGATAACGGCTGAAAGTGAAACTGAAATACTAGAAGCCAGTGATACTATAAACTGTTTTATTCAAAAGATAAACTCCGCCATGGACTACTCAAATGAAGCCCTTTTACAATCTGAGAGAGCATCTTCGAAACTTGAAGAACTAACTGATGAGTTTGACTCCATCATAGATGAACTAAAAGATAAATCTTTGACAAATAAACATCTTAACAATAGTGAAGATATAGTTATAGAGTCAACAGAGGAGCTTATAAACTCTACTAGAAAACTATCTAACTTAAAATTAGAACTTGAAAAACTTACAAAGAGTTGTCAAGATACTCAAACATAATGTTTATTTTAAGTGCTACTTATATTCACATTTTCTTATATAAAACCAAACTTAAGACTTTTTTCTAACCATTTGACATAAGTCAAAGATTTTTTAGTCTCCAAACTGCTAGTATTAAATCGTTAATGGACACCTTAACAAAAAAAGTTGAGATACAGCAATTTTTAAATGCTTAGTCTTGAAGATTATAAAATAGGAGAAAATATGTCACTTTCTAGAAGAAAATTTCTTAAAAGTTCAGCGGCCGCATCTGCAGCAGCAGCTATTGGTATGAGTATACCAGCAGAACTACAAGCAGCAGCTACTAAAGCTGAGGACGACTGGAGATGGGATAAGGCAGCTTGTCGTTTTTGTGGTACCGGCTGTGGTATTATGATGGCTACAAAAGGCGGTAAAGTCGTTGCGGTCAAAGGGGACCCAGCAGCGCCGGTTAACCGTGGTCTTAACTGTATTAAAGGTTACTTTAATGCTAAGATTATGTATGGTGCAGATAGACTTACTCAGCCTCTACTTCGTGTAGATGCAAATGGTAAGTTTGATAAACAAGGTAAATTTGCCCCTGTTAGTTGGAAGAGAGCATTTGATGAGATGGAAGTTCACATCAAAAAAGCACTAAAAGCAAGTGGTCCTGAGGGTGTTGGTGTATTTGCATCTGGACAATACACTGTTATGGAAGGTTATGCTGCTCAAAAGATGATGAAGGGTGGATTCCGCTCAAATGCAATTGACCCTAATGCTCGTCACTGTATGGCATCAGCAGTTGTTGGTTTTTACCAAACTTTTGGTATTGATGAACCATCTGGTTGTTATGATGATATTGAGCTAACAGATACAGTTGTATCTTGGGGTTCAAATATGGCAGAGATGCATCCGATCCTATGGTCTCGTGTAACTGATAGAAAACTATCAGACCCTGAGAGAGTAAAAGTTATAAATATCTCTACTTATAGACACAGAACTTCGGATCTAGCAGATGAAGAGATAATCTTTACTCCAAATACAGATCTCGCTCTTTGGAACTACATAGCTAGAGAGATTGTATATAACAATCCTGAAGCTATTGATTGGGATTTTGTTAAAAAACATATAGTCTTTTGTGCATCGCCTGTAAATATGGGTTATGGTATGAGAAGAGAGGGTGAAAAAGCACTTAAAGAGGGTAAATATACAGCTCTTGAGATGGAGACTATTGATAAAGAGATGAAAAAGACTGTCTCTGCAGCTGAAGCACCTGCACTTAAACCATACGGTTATAAAGAGGGTGATGTTATGAAAAATGAGCCTGCTGGGCTAAAACACTGGCACATCAGTTTTGAAGAGTATAAAAAATTCTTAGAACCATATACACTTGATTATGTAGCAAAAATCTCAAAAGGTAACCCTGATGAAGATATAAATGAGTTTAAAAGAAAATTACAATTATTAGCTGACCTATATATTGAAAAAGATAGAAAAGTTGTATCTTTTTGGACAATGGGAATGAACCAACATACTCGTGGAACATGGGTAAATACACTTTCTTACAATGTTCACTTTTTGTTAAACAAGCAGGCTAAGCCAGGTTCTGGTGCATTTAGTTTAACTGGACAACCATCAGCTTGTGGTACTGCTCGTGAGGTTGGAACTTTCTGTCACAGACTACCAGCAGATATGATGGTAGCAAATCCAAAACATAGAGAAATCACTGAAAACAGATGGAAAATTCCAAATGGAACATTAAACCCTGTAGGTAACCAACACATCATGAAAATCCATCGTGATATAGAAGATGGTGTTATTAAATTTGCATGGGTAAATGTTTGTAACCCTTACCAAGATTCTGCATCAGCATCTCACTGGATTAAAGCGGCTCGTGAAATGGATAACTTTATAGTTACTTCTGATGGATACCCTGGTATTAGTGCAAAAGTTTCAGACCTTATCCTGCCTTCTGCTATGATTTATGAGAAATGGGGAGCTTATGGTAATGCAGAGCGTCGTACTCAACACTGGAGACAACAAGTTATCCCAGTTGGAGATGCTATGAGTGATACTTGGCAATGGGTTGAGTTATCAAAAAGATTTACAGTTGGTGATGTTTGGGGTGCGCAACCACTTCGTGGTGGCAAATCACTTCCAGATGTAAGACAAGCAGCTTATGCTATGGGTTATACAGATAACACAACTATGTATGAGATTCTTTTTGCAAACAAAGAGGCTAAGTCTTATAAAATCGACCTAAACTCATTCCCACAAGCTGGATATGATAACTCTGAGTGTAATGGCGATCATAGAAACGTTGTTGGCTCTGATGGTAAAGTCTTTAAAGGTTACGGCTTTATGATTCATGAGTATCTTTTTGAAGAGTATGCTTCATTTGGTCGCGGACACGCACATGACCTTGCAGACTTTACAACTTACCATAAAGTTCGTGGACTTAAGTGGCCTGTGGTTGATGGTAAAGAGACTCAGTGGAGATTTAACACTCAGTACGATCCATATGCAGCAAAAGCCAATAAAGAAGCGGGAACTAATAACTCTCATGCATTCTATGGCCCACTAGCTAAGAGTCTTGCACAAGGTGATCTACTAGGTATTAAAGATAAGACAAAACAAGGTCTTAAAAACAAAGCTAAGATTTTTGCTCGCCCATATATGGATCCTCCAGAAGTTCCAGATGCAAACTACGACACTTGGTTATGTACGGGTCGCGTTTTAGAGCACTGGCATTCAGGAACTATGACTATGCGTGTACCTGAGCTTTTCCGTGCTGTTCCAGAAGCACTATGTTATATGCACCCACAAGATGCGAAAGACAAAGGCTTAAAACAAGGTTCTCTTGCATGGGTTGAATCTCGTCGTGGTAGAGTAAAAGCTAGAGTTGAGACTCGTGGTAGAAATAGACCATCTCGCGGACTTGTGTTTGTTCCATGGTTTGACGAAAAAGTATTTATCAATAAAGTTTGTCTTGATGCTACTTGTCCACAATCTAAACAGACAGACTTTAAAAAATGTGCGGTAAAGATTTACCAAGCATAACAAAAATAGAGAGAGGGAAGTATCGTTTTGAGCGAAAACAGACCTAACATTAAGAAGAAGAGACAACCAGTAAGTGATAGACGAAAATTTATCTTAAATATGGCTCGTGGCGCAGGACTTGCTGCCATGGGTGGATTTATATGGAGTGCATATATTGATGAAGTTACGGCTTCAACTCTACTACTTCGTCCACCTGGAGCCATAAAAGAAGAGGACTTTTTGAAGACTTGTATCAAGTGTGGGCTCTGCGTTATTGCATGTCCATATGATACTCTAATGCTTGCTAAGCCAGGAGATAACAAACCTTTAGGAACACCTTATTTTATACCTAGAGATATACCCTGTTATATGTGTCCAGATATTCCTTGTGTACCAGTATGTCCTACTGGTGCATTGGATGAAGCTAGTGTTACAACTGATGGCGTACTAGATATAAACATCGCAGAGATGGGATTAGCTGTGGTTGATGCCGATAGTTGTATAGCTTTTTGGGGAATACAATGTGATGCTTGTTATAGAGCTTGCCCTATTTTAGGCGAAGCTATAACTATTGAATATGAAAAAAATGAGAGAACAGGTAAACACGCTTTTATGAAACCTGTAGTACATAGTGAGGCTTGTACTGGATGTGGTCTTTGTGAGAGAGCTTGTGTAACTGAAAAACCAGCTATTTTTGTGTTGCCTCGCGAAACCGCAATGGGTAGAGCTGGAGACTACTATATCAAAGGTTGGGATAAAGATGATGAGAAGCGGCTCGAAGATGCTTCAGAGATCAAAACTACAACTGAGATTAGTAATCAGAGTGCAATGGACTCTCTAAATGATGCGGGGGATTTATACTAATGGCTACGCTATGGAATAATTATAGATACCTCATCTTAAGAAGAGCCACGCAAGTTGGTTTATTAGTTTTGTACTTTGGTGCAAATGCTTGGGGGTGGACTATCCTTATGGGGAACCTTAGTTCATCTAAAGTTTTAGGAGTCATTCCTTTGAGTGATCCATATGCGGCTCTTCAGATGTTAGCAGCTGGAGCAGTACTAGCAGCGGATTTGCTTATAGGGGTAGCAATTTTAACACTATTTTATTTTCTTATAGGCGGTCGAGCTTTTTGTAGCTGGGTTTGCCCCGTAAATATAATAACTGATAGTGCTAATTTTCTAAGAAGAAGACTAGATTTTGATCGTGTTCAGGGTATTAAACAACCAGCTTCTAGAAATATACGATATTGGGTATTGGCTCTTAGCCTTATCATTTCAGTGGTTATGGGTGTAACAGCCTTTGAGTTTTTATCGCCCATATCTATGGTTCATAGAGGTATTGTTTTTGGTTTAGGTTTTGGTTGGGCAGCAATGCTTATCATCTTTCTTTTTGATCTATTTGTCCTAAAAAATGGTTGGTGCGGACATATCTGCCCACTAGGTGGATTTTACTCCATCTTAGGAAAGTTTAGTCTTATTAGAGTACATCATACACAAGAAAACTGTACTCTATGTATGAAGTGTAAAGTTGTTTGTCCTGAGCGTCAAGTACTACATATGATAGGCAAAGAGAGTTTGCCAGTACTTATGGGAGAATGCACAAATTGTGCTAGATGCATAGAAGTGTGTGATGATGATGCTCTTGGATTTTCGATAAGAAATACATTAAAAAATAAAAAAACGGGAGAGTAAAATGAAATTATTAAGCAAAGTAACAGTTGGTTTATTTACAGCAACGCTTCTATTTGTTGGCTGTGGCAATGATGTTAAGCCGACAGCTCAAGAAACAGTTAAACCTACTATTTCAGAGGAGTCCTTAGGTCTTAGAAAGACCAATCTATATGCGGAGGGAGCTGAGACGAAAGGCCATAAGGCTAACTACTCAACAGCCCCAGCAAGTACTAGTACTAAAATCAAAAGAGCATTTCAAGATGCTCCACCAATGATTCCACATGATACTGAGGGAATGTTACCAATAACTATAAATGATAACCAATGTACAGGGTGTCATATGCCAGAAGTTGCTGAATCTATGGGAGCTACACCACTTCCGAGTTCACACTTTATGAACTTTAGACCAGATACGGGTATGACTGCTGATGGCGTTATGACTAAAAACGGTAAAATTCTTAAAAACACTACTAGTGAGACTAGAGAAGATATCTCTATAAAATCAACTGGAGGTCACCTAGCAGGTGCTAGATTTAACTGTTCACAGTGTCACGCTCCACAATCAGGAGATGATTTAGCAGTTAAAAATACTTTTGAGCCTGAGTACACAAAGCAAGATGGTGCAAGTGCATCTAGTTGGAGTGGAACAAAATTAATGGAGGGCTTAGATACTGTTAATGGTATCTAATTCTTAAATGCAAAGGAGAGAGCTTTTTAGCTTTCTCTCTTCATCCATAAAAGGACAAGAGAGAAAAACAAAAGAAATCATACTCAGACCTCCATACTACGAGGATTTATCTCTTTTTCATAAAGAGTGCATAGAGTGCGAGGCGCCCTGCATGGCTGTTTGTGAAGAAGACATTATAAAAATAGCAAGTGATAAAACTCCATATTTAGACTTTTTAGAAAGTGGTTGTACTTACTGCGATGAGTGTGCAACAGCTTGTCCGCATGAAGTCTTAAAACTAGAGTTCAAAAAAATAATAGATGCAGATGTTATAATAAACAAAACTAAATGTATTAGCTGGGAGGGGGTCATGTGTTTTTCATGTAAAGACCCTTGTTTAGAAGATGCTATAGAGTTTAAAGCCATGTTTATGCCAAGCATTGATATGAGCAAATGCACAGCTTGTGGATTTTGTATAGGCAGATGCCCAACTTACGCCATAGAGATAGAGTCAAAAAAGGAAAAAGATGTTTTATAAACTTCTAATAGTTATGTTACTAATTGGTAATCTCCATGCTGTAAAGATAAATGAGCCGACGCAGAGCATGCAAACAAGTGGTTTTGTAGTAGATTTAGTAGAGCATGATGGCAAGCTCTATTGTGCAACTGATGCGAGCAGTGTTGATATTTTTGATCTTGAGACTAAAGAGCTACTCAAAAAGATAAAAGTATCACAAATAACAGACTTTATGGGAGATATCATAGACTCTAAAATCTACTCTGTAGATGTGATTGGTGACATGGTTATGATTTTATCACAAGCTAAAAAAGGTGCTAGAAGAGTTCATATATACAGAGATAAAAAACTCGAACTTATCATTCCTTATACTGATGGGCTTTTTATTGCAAAAGCAAAATTTTTAGATAAAGACACTCTGCTACTAGGTCTCTTAAGTAATGAAATCATCTCATATGATATAAAAAATAAAAAGCAAAATTATAAGACCCAAATATCACAATCAAAGTTTTCTGATTTTGTTCTTATAGATGATAAAACTAGAGTGGTTATAGCAGATGAGAGTGGTAACTTAAAAATACACAAGACAAAAGATGGATCATTTGTCAAAATGCTAAGTGGTCAAAACTTAGATAATGTTTTTCAAGTAGATAGCCAAAAGGGTATCGTAGTTACTGCTGGACAAGATAGAAAAACAGTAGTTTACAACCTAAACAATGGCTCAAATTTCTATAAAATGGCTGAATTTCTTATCTATAGTGTAGCTATCTCGCCTAATGCTCAATTAGTTGCGTATTCCAATGATGAGCAAAACAATGTAGAAGTCTTTAAAATCTCTACACATAGTAGTATTGGTCATTTTGGAGGGAACAAAGGAACTATTTCAAAAATTCTTTTTTTAAATGAAAAAGAATTTTTTATAGGTAGTGATTCAACAACTCTAAACTACTATAAAATCAATTAAAAGGATGAGCATGCAATACAACGAAAGTGAGTTTTTGTTTGAGACTGAGGTTCCCTTAGAAGAGATAATCATCTCAAGAACTGACTTAGATGGAAATATCACATATGCAAATGAGACATTTTGCGAGATAAGTGGATATGAAGAAGATGAGCTTCTAGGAAAACCTCACAGTATTGTAAGGCATCCAGATATGCCAAGCATTGTTTTTAGTGAGTTGTGGGAGGCTCTTCATAACGGTGAGCAGTGGAGAGGTGTTATCAAAAATTTGCGAAAGGACAAAGGCTACTACTGGGTTGAGGCTATTGTCTCTGGAGTTTTTAAAGATGGTAAATTAGTTGAATACAAATCTATTAGAAGCCCGATTAGTCGAGACGAAAAGTTCAAATATCAAAGATTGTATGATAAAATGCGCGAAGAAAACGGCGAAAACATAAGAAAAATCATTTATGAAAAAAAAGGAAAATAGTATGAATATATCAAGTATAGTAGTTAAGTGTCTACCAAAATATCTAGAAGAAGTTGTAGAGAGTCTAAAGAGTTGTGAGGTTTGTGATTATCACCTGCATGATGAAATAGGAAGAATAATTATTACTATAGAAGGCACGGGCGTTGAAGAGGAGTTGAAAAAACTCTCAGTCATAGAGGCTATTCCTCATGTAATATCTGCTGATATGCAGATGGCTTATAGTGAAGATGAACTAGATGCTCATATGGAAGTTATAAACAATGCAGACGTGGTTCCAAAAATGCTAAATGATGACAATATAGATCCAAGAAATATAGTTTATAATGGCGACTTAAAGAAAAAAGATTTGGAGAGTTTTGCAAAGAGTTTTACTGATACTTCAAGAGGAGTAAAGTAAATGAGCGTAATCTTCGAGGCGGTTATAAAAGTTGATGAAAAGCTAGACTGGTATATTGTGCTAAAAGACACTGTAGTTGGGAGGAGTCACAACTGCTTAGATATGGATGAGTTTTTACAAAAAATAGAAGATTTTGGTGCTGATTATGGTGGTCATATTGATGAAGTTAAATGGAGCAAAGATGACAACGTCTCTCCACAAGCTATGGATGAAATAAGACTTCTTATGGCTAAGCACCAACAAGAGATAGAAGATGCAAAGGAACAAAAAAGTTGATTGCAAAGGCTATAAACACAGATAAATATTATGAACACCAAGAGATAGAAGCACATCTTAAAAATGTAGAGTATATAATTATGGCAACGCCTGCACCTAGCCATTTTATTGATACTCCCATTCACTTTACTATCTTTTTAAACACTAGTGATGAGTTACCAAAAGATATAAAAGATGCAGTTTTTGAGAAGTTTTTAAAGGAAAACAGTATCAAAAACCCTAAAGAGATTATGAGTCAGCTTATGTCAGTAGGTTTTTCTATGAGTCAACAAGATACGGCCATGCCACTACTTTTAGTCAAACCAGAAGACCAGCGAAGTATCCCTTATGCTCTTATGCATGTAATGGACTTTTTAGCTGATAGTGATGGGTTTATAGAGACAAAAGAGCATAAACTTACAGGTTGGAGTTACAAGTATAACTCTTAGCCAGAGAGTCTTAAAACCAGGGATAAAGGCTTTTAGGAGCTAATCAATGGCACATTTTCCACTGTGGGGCTTTAAAGCTTACAAGTTCTGCGACTCATTGTCTCTATCTCCTCTACACTCTTTACTATTTTTTTTGATAGATTTTTATGAGAGTTTTTAGTGACTTGTATATCATCTTCTATGCGGATTCCAATCCCACGAAACCTCTTTGGCACACTCTTATCATCCTTGCTTATATAGATTCCCGGCTCTATCGTTAAAACCATATTTTTTCTCAAAGGTATCTCTTTTTTATTTTCATCAAAATAGGGTGCCGCGTCATGAACATCTAGTCCCATCCAGTGACCTATTCCATGTGGATAGTATTTTTTATGTTTTAATCTTTTTATAAGTTTGTCTCTCTTACCACTAATGATGCCAAGTTTTATCATTCCATCTACAAGTAAAATTTCTGCTTTTTTCTGCAATTCACTTCTTAAAACTTTAGGTTTTATCATCTTTATAACTTGTTTTTGAGTATCTAAAACTAACTCATAAAGCTCTTTTTGAGCCTTTGTATACTTACCATCTACGGGAATTGTTCTTGTGATATCACTCGCATAGTACTCATACTCACACCCAGCATCTATAAGTATAAGCTCTCTATTTTTTAACTCTTTATTATTTGAAATGTAATGAAGGGTGTTTGCATTATCTGCGCAGGCGACTACGGAAGTGTAAGCATCGCTATAGGCTCCATTTTTTTTAAATGTGTACTCTATTTTTGCAAGAAGATCGCTTTCTCCTCTGTTATCTTTGTTAAATTTCATCGCATTATGATGAGCTTTTTTTGTGATTTTAATAGCTTTTTTTATAAGTTTTATCTCTGCTTTTGATTTTATAAGTCTCATCTCTTTTATAAAAGGCGAGATATCATAGTGTGCATCAAAAGAGCTCTTAAGGCTCTTTTTTATCTTTGGAATTTTTTTAGAAAAATCATAATAGAGATTTTTCTTATCTTTACAAAACTCTTCGATGCTCTCTTTAAAGTTAGAACTAACCCTTACTTCATCAACTAAAAATCTCTTTTTTGCTTCAACAACTCCGAGTCTTTTGCCATTCCAAAGCTCTTCTTGTGTATCTTTTTTTTGTACAAAGAGTATTGTTTTTATTTTTTTGCTTGACTTTAAAAAAACCAAACAAGCATTGTCTTCTTTGAATCCTGTAAGATAGTAGAAGTTACTATCTTGTCTATATGGATAGTTAGTATCGTTTGAGCGAACTTTTGGCTTTGAACTTGCAAGAAGTGTAACCGAATTATTTAAAAGTTTTTTTGCTAATTTTTCTCTTCTTTTTTTATACTCACTCTCTTTTATCATAAACAAACTCCACTAAGAAAATCTAAACTTTCATCTATAATCTCTCCAAGTGCAGTATCTAGAGCTTCAACTCCACCAGCTGCATCTAGGCTTTTAACATCTTTTTTTGCACTAAAACTTTTGGTAGCCATGGTTTTGTTTGTTTTTGCATCTATAAGGGTAAAACAAATAGCTATATTAACATAAGATGCACTCAAATCATCACTGTAATACTGCATAAAGTCTTGTATATTTATCTCTAATATCAAATCACTCTTGTTCCTTGATTTTGCATTATGTACACTATCAAATATCTTTGCATCTCTTAGAGCTGAAAATATTTGTGATGATATCTCTTGGTTTGGTGAGTTGTTCCATCGTGACTGAGAGTATGAGTAGATTTTATGTCTGTCTTGCATATAGTTCATCTCTAACGTCATAAGCGAGTTTGAGCTAAAAGCTGAGGATACCTTTAAAGACTTGTCTTTGCAAGAGTTGGGATAGTTTTTTGAACTGAAATCTTTTAAAGATAGTCTATACTCAGTAATAGCTGGCCTTGTGATGGAACAACCTGAGAGTAAAAACATCAGTATAGCTATAAGATAGATTTTTTTCATCATTTTTCTCCTGGACCTTTTTTAATCTCTTCTTTCATAAAGAGTATATCGCTTGGACTTCTCTCATATTGATTTAGTGTCTCTTTTAGCCTAATAATAAGATACTCAAATTCAAGGAATGCGTTGTTTACAGTTGGAACTACATCACTAGTTATATCTTTTAGATTAAACTCGCCATTTTCGATTGCTTTTTTAAACTTATACATAGCCTCTTCAATACCAAGATAACTGTTCATAATAGACTCTAAAGAGCTAGAGATTTTATCTTCCCACTCTATGCTATTATCTATAAGTTTATCAACTTTTGGCATCATCAAGTCTAGTTTTTCAGATGCACTATTTAGGTTTTTAAGTGATGAGTGAAGGTTGACTATTGCCTCCTCACTCATAAGTCTGTCCATCTTTTTCATAAAAGATGCACTTGACTCTAGTATAGATGTTATCTCTTTTTGGTTTTTCTCATCTAGCAATCTTTCTGCCCTGCTTAGAATTATAGATAGTTTTGTTGAGACACTTCCAAATGACTCTTCAAGCTTCTCTAAGAATGATGACTCAGCCTTTATAACTGGATACTCTTCACCCTCTTTTGCAACAAGCCTTGGAGAGTCCTTATCGCCTAAACTAAGATTTATATAGCTAAGTCCTGTAATTCCTTGAGATGTAAGTTTTGCCACTGTGGTCTCTTTTATAGGAGTAGTCTTTAAGATGGTTACCTGCACTTCAACTTGCTCGGAATCTTTTGGATTTATCCTAAGTCCTGTAACTTTACCTACATCTATGCCTCTAAATTTTACAGCCGAATCTATATTTAGACCCAAAACAGACTCATTAAAGAGTATATTGTACTTTTGTGTATCTTCATCCATTGTTGGCTTTAGCAACCAGTAAGTAAAGGCACTCATCAAAGTAACACCAAAAAGGACTAAAAAACCAACTAGTGTATAATTTACTTTATTGTTCAAAATCGCTCCTAAAAAATGTTTTCATAAACTTATTTGTAGAGTTTTTAATATTTTTGAGATCACCCTCATAGATTATTTTTTTTTCATCTATCACAGCAACTCTGTCAAGTGTAGCATAAACGGATTGTAAATCGTGTGAAACCATCACGATACTAAGGTCAAGCAAGTCTCTAAGTTTAAGTATCAAAGCGTCAAATTCTCTAGCTGAGATTGGGTCAAGTCCACTTGTTGGCTCATCTAAAAAAAGTAGTTTTGGATCCATTGCCAGCGCACGGGCAAGAGCTGACTTTTTCTTCATACCACCACTTATCTGTGATGGATACAGGTGTGCATCGCTTGATTTTAATCCAACAAGATTTATCTTAAATTTAACCACTTCATCTATCATTTTTTGCGAAAGATCTGTATACTCTCTTAATGGTAGTGAGATATTTTCTTTGATATTTAGAGATGAAAATAGGGCCCCTGCTTGAAATAAAACGCCCCACTCACTTCTTAGTTTTTGTGCATCTGTGCTTGAAATTGTGCTAAGATCATGGCCTAAAACTTCTATCTTGCCACCACTAATCTCTTGGAGCATCACCATCTCTCGCAAAACGGTAGTCTTTCCACATCCAGATGGTCCAACAAGCCCATATATTTCGCCTTCATTTACTGTAATATTTAAGCCATCATGAACTACTTTTGTACCAAATACAGTTCTGACATCTCTTAATTTTATAAGGCTTTGCATCATATCCCCAGATTTGTAAATATGATAGAAAAAACTGCATCACAAATAATGACTGCAAAGATGGACTCAACTACGCTCTTTGTTGTGTTAAAACCTATACTTTGTGTATCATTTTTAACCATCAGCCCTCTATAGACTCCGATAGATGCAATCAAAAATGCAAAAAAAGGACCCTTAATCAAGCCTACAAAAAAGTGCTTTGGAGCTACTACTTCATTTAGTCTCTCTATAAAAAATGAAACAGAGATACCAAGATCAATGTATGAGACAATCATTCCACCAAGAAGTCCCATAATATCGGCTGCAAAGATAAGTAGGGGCATTGTAATCATTAGTGCTATGATTCGTGGTAAAACTAAAAAGAGATAGGGGTCAAAGCCCATAGTCTTCATTGCATCTAGCTCCTCAGTTATCTTCATAGCACCTATTTGAGCGGTAAATGCTGAGCCGCTTCTACCAGCTATAACGATGGCTGTTATCAAAGGTGCTAGCTCTCTAAATATAGAGATCCCAAGTATATCAACTATAAATATATTTGCTCCATATAGCTTTAGTTGATAGGCTGATTGATAGGCTGTTACTAGACCTATAAGAAAACTTGTTAAAGCAATAATTCCAAGAGCCTTTATTGCATTTTCATTTATCTCAAAGATTATCTCTTTATATCTTATGTTTTTTATGGATCTAAGGTAACTTAGGATTGATACAAAAACTTTACCCAAAAAGAGTATAAAAGCTAAAAACCCCTTGTAATAGCTACAAAAAACTTTGCCAAAATACTCTAGATATGTTTTGTTTATCTCTTTAACAAAGGGCTCAGATTTTTGCTTTGTACGTTTCACTAACTCTAAAGTATCTAAGATATCTTTGTTATTTGTCAGGATATTGGTTTTGATATTTTTTTGAAAAAAGTCCTCCCTAAGGGAGTTTATGAAGATAGACGCTGCAGTGTCAAAGTAGATGACGTCTTCAAAGTTAAAATCAACTTCTTTGACTCCAAAGAGGCTAATTTTGTCTATCTGTTTTTGATAAGTAGTCACAGTGTAATGCGTAAACTCTCCAAAAAAAATTAAAGAGAGTTTACCATCTAAGAGTTCATAATTGATTAAAAATCTCTCTCTAGTAGTTTGTTTACTTTTAGTATGGTTATGATTCTGTCTTCTTGCTTGCCAACGCCATCTATCATAGTGTTATCTCCATTTATTGTATCAGGTGCAGGTCCAATATTTTCTTTTTTGATTCTAATAGCCATCGTTAGTCTGTCTATTACAAACCCAGCTACATCATCTCTATCTTTCATAACAATAAAACGAGTCTCATCACTATGTTTTTTTTCACTTAAGCCAAATTTCAAACGAAGATCTATAAGAGGAATGACCGCGCCACGCAAGTTAAACACTCCCATAACATACTTAGGTACTTGAGGAACTCTAGTCCAAGTAAAAGGTTTTATAATCTCCTGAATAGAAAGAATAGGCACGGCATACTCTTCCTCACCTATAATGAAGCCAACTAGTTGAACTATATCATCTGACTGGTCAATAGATTCGTTTTCTTGTTGTCTACTTTGTTTGCTTAGTACTTGTTTTAGTTTGTCACTCATGATAAGAACTCCGATTTAAAGTTAACATTTCTTTGAACTACACTAGATAGGTAGTCTGATGAGTATGGTTTAGTGATATACTCAACCATTCCAGACTCAACACCTCTCATCCTATCAGATTTACCAGTTCTTGAAGTAACTGCTATTAGAGGCATCTGCTTATATCTATTGTATTTTTTAATCTCTGTAGCTAGTGTATAACCATCCATTCTTGGCATCTCAATATCTATAAGCATTGCATCAAAGTGATGATCACCTTGTTTTAAGATATTTAGCGCTTCTTGTCCATCTGACGCTTCAACAAGAGTCATTCCTGTTGCTTCAAGTGACTTTCTCATAATCATTCTATCGGTTTTAGAATCATCTACTATCATGATAGTATAGTCGCTTGCTTTAGTTTTCTCAAGAGACTGTTCCGCTCCTGACTTTTGATCAGATATCATAGAAGTAGCTTTTACATTTTTCGCTATATCCATGAGTGCAACAACATCAACAATAAGTGTCACACCCCCATCTCCTCTAATTGTGGCACCGGCAATTCCCTCTATTCCTTTTAGGTACTCACCAAGAGACTTGATAACTATCTCTTCTTGACCAACTAGTGAGTCAACTATGAGACCAAGCTTTTGAGCGCCTAAACCAAGTACAACAACATAAGCGTGTTCACTTGAGTCTAAAATTCTCTCAACTTCAAAGATATCTCCAATATGAACTAGAGATAAAACATCATCACGCAGTCTCATAACTGAGCGACTCTCAACTGTATATATCTCATCTTTTGAGATTCTAACTGTCTCTAAAACTGATGAGAGCGGAATAGCATAAGCCTCTTCTTGAACACCGACTAAAAGAGCTTGAATGATAGCTAGAGTTAGAGGAATCTTTAGCTTAACGCTACTTCCAACTCCAGTTTCACTATCTACATCAATGATACCATTTACTTTTTCTATGTTTGTTTTTACAACATCCATACCAACACCACGACCAGAGACATTTGTTACAGCAGCAGCAGTAGAAAAACCTGGTTTCATGATGAGCATAAAAGCTTCTTTTTCGCCCATATTATCAGCCTCTTTTTCGCTGATAAGTCCTTTTTCAAGTGCTTTGTTTTTTAGTGAGTCTGCATCAAGACCTTTTCCATCATCATCTATTTGGATAACGATTTGGTTACCTTCATTGTAAGCTTTTAAAGATATAGTACCTGTTTCACTCTTACCATTTGCAAGTCTTACCTCTGGAGTCTCTATACCATGGTCACAAGAGTTTCTAATGATATGAACTAATGGATCACCTATCTCTTCGACTATAGACTTGTCAAGTTCTGTATCTTCACCTTTTATTGTTAGTTCTATCTTTTTGTTTAACTCTCTACTTAAATCT
Source organism: Sulfurimonas hongkongensis (assembly GCF_000445475.1). Lineage (NCBI taxonomy): Bacteria > Pseudomonadati > Campylobacterota > Epsilonproteobacteria > Campylobacterales > Sulfurimonadaceae > Sulfurimonas > Sulfurimonas hongkongensis. The sequence goes on along the minus strand of NZ_AUPZ01000005.1, from coordinate 178,995 downwards.
CGAATCATTCTAGGGAACTTATTAAAAACTTTTCCTATTGGGAGCATTCTTGTCTTCATGACTGCGATTTGTAAGTCTGTTGTAACAAGTGAAACTATTGAGACAACCTGATTTAGCTCTTCTAAGAACTCTTCGCCCTCATATCTCTCTTCAACATCATCATTTATCTTTATAAGTCTGTTTTTAGCAAGAACTAACTCTCCAATAAGGTTCATAAGATGATCAAGTCTCTTAACATCAACACGGATAGTCTGATCTACTGTAGTGTTAGATCTTTTAGCTGGAGCTGCTGCTTTTGCACCTAAGTCTTCATTATCATTCACCGATTTAGCATTTGTTTTAGCTCTTGGAACGGGAGCTTTAGCAGGCTCTTCTTTTGGCTCAGATTTTTTCTCTGGTTTTGATGCTTTTGCAGGCTCTGATGGGGCTTCATCTTCTGGATCTGGAGGAGGTGCTAAGACATCCTCACCTGCTGCGACTTTAGCTTCTCTTTTAGCCTTATCTTCTGCTTGTCTTTGTTCTAGTAGTCTTTGTATCTCAGCTTCTACATCTTCATCAGACATATTTTCATAGTCTAGCTCATCTTCACTCTCTTGTGGCTCTTCCACCGCAACTTCCTCAATTGGCTCTGACACTTCTGGCATAGGAACATCTCCATCTCCACCACTGATCTTATCTAGCCTAGCGACACACTCAGATACATCGATGCCTCCATCAGAACTTGTATCGCGGATAGTATTTAAGAGCGATTTCATAAGGTCAATAGACTCCAAAACAACATCCATTACCTCCGGAGTGATGGTTAACTCGCCATGTCTAGCCTTGTTTAAAACATCTTCCATGTGATGGGTCAAATGTGTCAAAATATCAAAGTTTAAAAATGATGAAGCACCTTTAATAGTATGTGCTACGCGAAAAATTCCATTTAGAAGTTCTAAGTCCTCTGGTGTCGATTCTAATTCAACTAAATCCTCATCTAGCTTTTCAACAAGCTCAAAAGCTTCAACTAAAAAATCTTGCAATATTTCTTGAAATTCATCCATATTTACACTCCTATTTCATATGAGCACGAACTATTCGTGCTATTTCATCATAAAATGCTGTCGCTTCAAACTTAACAAGATAAGCCTCAGCTCCAGCTTCTTTTCCTCTATCTTCACTAAAGTGATCACTAATAGAAGAGTTAAAAACTATAGGAATTTTGTCAAACCTACCATCTTCTTTAACATTTGCTGCAAAGTGAAATCCATCCATCTTTGGCATCTCAACATCTGATATAATTATCTTTAGTTTCTTTGAGAGCTCTTCTTCATACATATTGTAAAGATCATCTAACTTCTCTAGCCCTTCTTCTCCATCGCCAGCTTCTACAACACTAAAGCCCATTTTCACAAGTGCCTCTTTTACTATTTTTCTAGCCGTTGCACTATCATCTAGTATAAGAGCTAAACCACTAAAGTTTTCCATCTCTTCTGATACATGTTCGATATTTGGCTGATAGAGTCCTAAGTCTTGAACTACGCTCTCTAGGTCCAAGATAAGAAGCACATTATCATCCTCTATCTTAGTCACACCAGTGATTTTACTACCATCTAGTGAGCCTCCACCACTTGCAAATGAAGCTGGCTCTATGTCTGCCCAGTTTATTCTTCTGATTCTTTTTGCTTCATGAACTACAAAACCAATGAGAACATTGTTAAACTCTGTTATAATGACTCTTAAATTTTTATGAGCACTTTCGGGCTCAGTTATCCCCATCCATTTAGCCAAGTTTACAACAGGAATAACTATACTTCTTAGATCAAAAATACCCTCTATATAATTAGGTGTTCCTGGAAGTTCTGTTAATGTTGGCATCTTAATTATTTCACGAACTTTTGAAACATTGATGCCATAAATCCCCTCATATACTTCGCCATCTTCTTCTTTTAGAATACGAAAGTCAACAAGTTCCATCTCATTGGAACCGACTTTTAGCGAATTATCCATATGCATATTTTATGTCTCCTGATATTGTTGGGCTTTTGTAAAAGTATCCTCTTGCAGTAAAAGTCCAACATCTTTGGAAGATTTTACTATAAAGTATCTTTGATTGCAAGCAAAAGCTGCTAGGTTTATATATCTAAAATCTTTTAATTTAAAACTTTTATTTTGATGAAAATGTCCCTCAATAAAGAAATCGCAACTATACTTATCCAAAAGTCTCCTCTTTATATATTCTTCAAAGCCTACTAACTCTATACAGTCATCTTTTTTACTCAAATACTCATCTAGTTTTTTGACTATGATGTGATTAAATAGATTATTAAACAGATTTAAAATGCTAAGAACAAAACGATTTCTGATAATAGCTGTATATATGTTATAGCCAAGAGGGCTCTCTATATCTCCATGACTAAGTAGAATTTTTTGCTTATTAAAACTCATCTCAACAGGTTGGCTTTTGATGTTAAAAACTTTAATGTAAGGAAATATTTTTTTAAGATTGAAGTCATGATTTCCCTCAAGATAGATAACTTCTATCTCTTTTGAGATCTCATTTAAGATATCTATAGCTTCTCTATTTATCTCTAAAGTGAAAGAGACTTGTCCAAAAAGAGTGTCAAATATGTCGCCTAAAAGTATAAGCTGAGTGGGAAGCAATTGCTTTTCTTTTATAGCTTTTAAAAAGTCTAAAAAATCCTTTCGTATATGTGAATAGTGTGCATCTGAGACAACAAAAGCACCCTCTTTTAAGTTATGGCACATAAGCAATATTTGGGATTCCACAAGATTCATCAAGTCCCATCATAAGGTTTGCATTTACAACAGCTTGAGATGAAGCACCTCTTAGGAGGTTATCAATCGCACTAGATATAAAAACAATGTTGCCTTTTTCTAAAGAAGTTCTATTTTGTTTTACATAAATATCACAGAAGTTAGTTCCTGCAACATTTTTCATATCAACAGGATTTTTGCTAATACGAACAAAAGGCTCATCTTTGTAAAACTCTTTTAAGATACTAAAGGCATCAATATCTTTTTGCACCTGAATATAGATAGAAGATATCATACCGCGAGTTAAGGGAATGAGATGCGGAACAAAGTTCACTTCATCAAAACTAACTCCTAGTTTTTGAGCTATCTCTGGAGCGTGTCTGTGCGTAAGAGGGTTGTAAGCAAACAAGTTATCATTTACATTTACAAAGTGAGTAACATCACTTAGTTTTTTTCCAGCTCCACTAACTCCTGTCTTTGCATCTATAATTATAGGCGTATTTGGCACTCTTTTTGACATAAAAGGCAGAAGTCCAAGAAGTGCACAAGTAGGGAAACATCCAGGATTTGCAACTAATGATGCACTCTTAATTTTGTCTCTAAACATCTCAGGAAGTCCATAAACCACATGTTCTAGGTTTTTTTTATCTGTATGAGTCGTATAAAATTCCTCATAAGCTTCTAAAGAGAGTCTATAGTCAGCTGAGAGGTCAACTACCTTTAAACCTTTTGCTATAAGAGGCTTAACAAACTCCATAGCAGTCTTGTGTGGAAGTGCTAAAAAGACAAGTTCACACGAAGATGCAACATCATCAACATCAACTTTTTGAACTTGCATATCACAAACATTTTTAAGAGATGGATGCAACTCATCAAGGGAGATATTTCCCTCAGAGTTTGCAAGATATGAGAGTTTAAAATATGGATGATTTAGTAAAATTTTTATAAGCTCTAGCCCTGTATACCCACTAGCACCGATAACTCCAACTCTAGTTACATTCAAAGACTATCTCCTGATATCTAACCTCTTCAAGCTCATACTCTTTTGTACCATTTGGTAATCTTACTTTTACCTCATCGCCCTCTTTTTTTCCTAAGAGTTGTTTAGCAAGAGGTGAGCCAAAAGAGATAAGTCCCATGTCAGGGTTACTCTCACAACCTCCAACTATAGTATAAGTTACCTCTTCATCGCTATCCATATCCGTCATAACCACAGTTGAGCCAAAACTAACTCTTGAATGATCAAGCTCGGTAGGATCTACAATGCGAGAGTTTGTTAGCAGACTTGAGAGCTCCCCTAGTCGGTTATCTATATTTTTTTGAGCCTCTTTTGCAGCGTGATATTCAGCATTTTCACTTAGATCTCCATGTTCTAATGCCTCTTCGATGGCCTTTACAATAGCAGGACGCTTTACTTCTTTTAAGTCTCTAACCTCTGCTTGAAGTTTTTCATATCCAAATAGTGTCATAGGTTCAATTTTTTGCATTACTTCTCTTTTTTCATTATTATTTTGATGATTATAGCAAAGATTTAGTAGAATGTTCGTTAATACGAATCGTTTGGTTTTTGCTTACAAGACTTAGCTTGAGACTGCTTTTAGTCCGATGATGGAGAGTATGAGAGTTGAGATAAAAAAGACTCTTGCAAAACTTAGTGTTTCTGCAAAAAATATAATGCCAAAGATTGCTACTCCAGCAGCCCCGATGCCAGTCCAAACTGCATAAGCAGTGCCAACTGGAATAACTTGCATAGCTTTTGTCAAAAAGTAAAAAGAAAAAGCAGCTGCAACTATAAATGCTAGTGTAAAACCAAACTTTGTAAAGCCATCAGAGAGCTTTAAAAATGTTGCAAAAAGTATCTCAAAGAGCCCCGCTAAGACTAACCAAAACCATGCCATAAACTTACTCTCCTACTACTCTAAGAAGAGTTTTATAAGCTACATATAGATTATAGTAGGCATTATTATGTCCATTTGTAGCTTGAGTTAGACTAGTTTGTGAGACTAAAAGTGTAAGTGTGTCTACATCTCCATAACTATATCTATCTGAGGTGATACGATAGTTTTCTTCTGCACTCTCTTTTGCTTTTTTTGCCACAACTTTTGCACTCTTTGCTACAATGAGATCTTGATAGGCCTTCGTTAACTGGCTTGATAAATCCAACTTTAGTTGATTTAACTCATAATTTTGCTCATTGTCCTTTTCTAAAAGAGCTTTTTGTGCTGCAAAATCTTTTCCACCAGAGTAGAGATTCCATGAGACATTTACCATATAAGTTGTTTGGTCTTTTGATTGGACAATATTAGTTCCCGATTTTCTCTCTTTATCATTAAGGTCATATCTCGCTAACAGATCTACAGTTGGTAAGTATCTGCCCTCTACAGCATCTCTTTGAGCAACAAGAGATTTACTTTTAAATACCATAGCTTTTAATTCACTACGACTCTTCATCATCTCAACTTCTAGCTCTTGTAAACTAGCAACCTCATCAACACTTGCATCAAAATCAGAAATAGTCTCATCTTTTGGAATTTTTGTAGCGATGATGTTCTCTAAAGCACTTTTAGCCACTACAAAGTCACTCTTTGCTTTTATAAGAGCTTGTTTGGACTTTAGCCTCTCAACATCTATCATAAGCAAGTCGTTTTTTGCGATGATGCCCTGCTCATATCTGTTTTTTGTATCTTCATACTGCTTTGTAAGTGATGCAAACTCTGCTTCTTGCGAAACTATAAGTTTTTGTGCTTTTAAGTAGTTTGTATAGGCTACTATAACATCTAGCTTCAAGTCTGCGATTATTGCCTTTCTTTCAAGTCTAGCGGACATGATTTCTGCATCTTTTGAGTCTATAGTTGAATAGTCACTAAAACCTCTAAAGAGATTGTACTTTAAGCTTAGGTTATAGTTATGAGTTGGGCTAAAAGAGAAGGCTGTTGTATTTTTTAGTTCTTTGTACTCAAAACCAGCATCTAGAGTTGGGTGATAAGCTGAACTTGCTTCGTCTTTTTTGAGCTCACTATATCTTACATTGCTCTTAGATATCATAGCTTTTGGGGAGTTTTGTAGGGCTAATTCCAAAGATCTCTCTAGTGTTAAGGCAGATAGCGTACTATAAAAAAGTGCAAATAGTAGTGCTAATCTCATGAAATCTCCTTTGTGTTATCATCTTTTTTAAAACTTAAGAACATATATAGAAGTGCTGGTGTTACAAAGATGGTAAAAACCATAGAAAAGGCCAAACCACCAGTGATGACTGAACCTAAACCTCTATAAAATTCACTTCCAGGTCCTGGAACTAACACAAGTGGCAGCATTCCAAAAACAGAGGTTAGTGAACTCATAAATATCGGTCTAAGTCTGGAGTTAGTCGCTTCTACTATAGCTTCTTTGTAAGGCATAGCACTATTTCGAATGTTGTTTAGTGACTGATGGACTATCAAAATAGCGTTGTTTACAACGATGCCGATGAGGATAATAAACCCAAGCATTGTAAGAACATCAAGTGGTTGTGGGGCTACAAACATATTTGTAAGTTTGAGTCCAATAAATCCTCCAGCTGTAGCCATCGGAACTGTAAACATGATAACCAAGGGGTATAAGAAGTTGGCAAAGAGTGCACTCATTAAAAGATATATAATAACTAAAGCAAAAAGCAAATTGTACTTCATAGACTCTATAGTCTGGGCTAGTTTATCCGCTTTTCCTGCTAATCTTACTTTAGTTGAGTCCTCTAACATAGTTACTGGTACTGTTTTTTCGATAATAGCACCCAATATTTCTATACTCTCTTCTAGTGTCATGGTCGTTGGCGGTGTCACTTGAAGTGTGATGGTTCTTTTCCCCTCAACATGCCGAATCTTAGTGATACTTGTAGTATGTTTTAAACGAGAGAGTTCAGAGATAGGAACTAGTCCTGCATTTGGCGTTGCTATTTGAGTTAAGTATAGTGCTTCTGGAGAGTTTATAAGTGTATCATCTGACTTTAGTATCAAATCTATTGATTTTTCTCCATCTGCTGTATATTCACTAATCTTTCTACCATCAAGCAAGACATCTGCTGCAAAACCAAAACTTCTACTACTCATCCCAACACTTGCTAGTGCATTTCTATCTGGGATAAGAAGTGCTTCTGGAAAAAGAACCTCTATGGAGGGAACTGGACGAGTTTGAGCACCCTTCATCTCTTTAGTAATTGCACCAAAGAGCATTCCTCCTATTTGAGTTAACTTTTGCATATCTTGACCGCTTATATCGATGTCGATATTTCTACCCTCACCTATTCCTTGCTCAAAAACACCTCTTTGAAGTGAGATACCAAATATCCCGGGAAAGCTGTTTACCGCTGGCATCATAAAAGGAACATACTCTGCCGCTCTGCTCTCCTTGGTGGATATCATTCCTTGGATAATGAGGTCTTGATATGAGACATAAAACGTATGCTTAATAGGCGGAATACCTCCTACTTCCTTTTGATAGTGAGGTTTCATATGTTCGTGGAGTTTTTTTCCTATATCTTTTTTCTCATCTTCTGAGAGTCCTGGAGGTGGTATAAGTATGTTCATCACCAGATTTTGGTTACCTTGTGGCAAGTACTCCATCTTTGGAAAAAAAATATAAATCATAAAGCCTGAAAGAGCTGCCAAAGCTGTGATAATTATAAACTGATTTGCTCTTTTTTTTAAACTCCAATTTACTCCATGCATAAAAAAAGCACCAATTTTTTTAGCCATAGCTACTAAAAAAGAGTCTCTTGGTTTAGTTCTTAGCTCATGCTCTTTTTCATGATCTATCTTACTTATTTTTAAAAACTGTGTCCATAACATCGGTATAACAGAGATAGAAACAAAAAGAGAAAATGAAATAGCAGCAGTTACCGCAATGGCTATATCTTTGAAGAGTTGCCCTGCTTCTGATTGTAAAAATATAACAGGCAGAAAAACAGCAATAGTAGTAAGCGCAGATGCAACTAAAGCTCCCCATACTTCTATAGTCCCATCATGAGCAGCATCAAAAGGTTTTTTACCCATCTTTAAATGTCTGTCTATGTTTTCTAAAACTACAATGGCACTATCAAGGAGCATCCCAACAGCAAACGAGATTCCTGCTAGTGAGATTGTGTTTAAGCTTCTATCCATTGCATTTAGGACTATAAAAGTTGCAATTACGCTGATAGGGATGGCGGCTGAGACCACCGCAGTAGGCAAAAATGAACGCAAGAAAAGTAGCAAGATAATGATAGCTAAGACTCCACCAACTGCAATATTTTGCTGAACTAATTCAATTGCCCCTTGTATATAGCCTCTTTGGTCAAAAAACCAATCAAGATGAATCTTATGCTCTGGCAAGACATTTGCGTTTAGATGGTTAAAGACCTCTTCAACTTTATTTGTAGTCTCTACAACATTAGCTGATGGTTCCATTCTAACACCATAGATAAGTGCTTTGTTTAGTTTATCTCCCCTTGCTTGTAGGATATTTGCAACTACTTTTGCATAACCTTTTTTGATTGTAGCCACCTCACCTAAGCGAATACTTTTTACTCCATCATTAAAGAGTACCATCTGCTCTAACTCTTCTAAATTCTTAAATCTAGCAGAGGTTCTAACACGATAAGTTCGTCTATCAATATCTACCGTTCCAGCTGCTGTATCGATATTTTCATCTACAATCCTATCTGCAACTTCATCTATAGTTAAAGCGTGAGCTGCTAGTTTTGCAGGCGAGAGTCTTATGTGAAGCTCATCTAGTGTTCCACCAGGAACAAAAATACCAGCGACTCCTTTTATACGCTCAAATTGCTCTTTTATCTCGTTATCTAAATAAGTTAAGTATGTGTCAATATCTCTATCATTATCTTCATCTGCGATAAATCCCATCCAGATAGTAGGAGAAGCAGTTGAACCTGCTGATTGAATGATTGGTTTTTCTACATTCTCAGGATAGTTTTCAACTTGATTTAACTTGTTTGAGACTTCTAGCAGGGCCTTATTCATGTCGGTTGAAACATCAAAAGTTAGAGTGATCTCAGACATATTATCTGATGCCATAGCCTCATAGTGAACTAAACCGGGAGTTGATTTTAGTTGCTCTTCTTGCTTTTGAACAATATCTCGTTCAATCTCACTAGGAGTAGCGCCTGTCCACACTGTAATAACGCCAATTTCTGGCTCTACAACATTTGGCGTAAGTTTATACGGAAGCTGTGAGAGGGCTACTAAACCAAACATGATGATTAAGACAACACCAACAAAAATGGTTACAGGTTTTTTGATAGATATATCAATAAAGTTCATTAATTGCCTTTCTCAACTACGCTCATATTTGGGAAGATTCTCTCATTTCCTTTTGTAACAACTCTCTGACCGACGCTGAGTTTATCACTAAGAATTGCAGCTTCATTTTCATTATAGTTTACTACTTTTACATTTATCATAATTGCTTTTGCATCTACTACACTAAAGACTACATAACTACCAAACCTTTTAATAACTGCATCACGAGGAACTAACAGGACTTTTTGTTTTTTTAGAGTTGGAACTTCTACATCTATTCGCATACCTTCTATTAGGCTATTTTGGGATGCAAAAGAGAGTTTTAGTGGAAGGGTTCGACTCGCTTTATCTGCTAGTGGGACTATGCTTTTTATGCTAACTTCTATATCTCTTGCATCTATCTTTGCTTGAAGCTTTTGCCCCTCTTTTAAGATACTTAAAAACTGGCTTGGGACATTTACCACAGCCTCTATACTCTTTGGATCTACTATATTTAAAACACTACTTCCCTCAGTCACCCACTCGCCAACATCTACGTTTCTCTTTACAACCACACCATCAAATGGTGCTTTTATGCTCATCTTATCAAGTTGTATATTCATAGACAAAAGCTCGGCTTTTTGCGCCTCTATCTCAGCTTTTAAAGATTCTAGTTTATAAAAGGTATTGTCATGTGAGCTTTGAGCTATAGAGTTTTTCTCTAGTAGTGCATCTGCTCTTTGTAGATCTTTTTGCTGTTTTTTAAATTCAGCCAAAAAAGAGTCTAACATCGCTCTTTTTGCTTTTATATTTGCTTCAAGGATTGAGCTATCAAGTTTTACTAAAACTTCGCCCTTTCTTACTTTTTGAGACTCTTTTACAAAAACTCTACTTACAGCCCCTGCACTTTGTGATGCTAAGTTTGAGTTAATGTCATAATATAGAGAGCCTACATAGCTTTGTAGTGCTGATGCATAGCCCTCTTTTACACTCTTTGTCACAACTAAAGAGGCTTGAGGTTTCTCATCTGCTGCTTGTATATTTAAAAACAAAACTACGCATAATAGTAAGTATTTCATATGTTACTTTTCCTTATATTTATCTTGCTCGAAAGATATCACATACTCTCTTAAATTATCTTTGTTTTATAGTTTCACCATTATAGCTTTTAATATAATCTTCATAACATAATCGATATAATTTAAAAGCTACATAAAAACACCATTATTTGAGAAATTTACTTAAAGGTAGTTGTAACGCGTGTTCCGTCATTTTATGCTTGATACGGAATCTAGTTTATAAATTAATCAGATAGTTCAATTAATATAAATTGGCAAAATATATGAAATATAAAAAAATACTCCAGACTGATATAAAATCAAACTATACTAATGCTAAGAGCAACACACTCTCCTCTTATATGATGTTTGATAAACGCCTTATTAATGTCGGAGACAGCCTAAAATTCCATCTCTACATTAATGACTATGTAACACATATGTCGCTATATTTGCAAAGCAATACCGTAATTGATAAAAAACATAAAAATAGTCTGATGGAAGTTGAGAGACTCTATGTTAACAAAGAACAAAAGGGTGAGTATGAACATTTTATAGAAAAAAAGCTCCAAGATACGATTGAGAGTGAACTGCTCTCCATAGAAGACAAAAGAGATATAATCTACACCTCCACCTCAGAACTTACAAACTCACTCTATGAAGACCCAAACGCCCTAGAGAATGTACAGCGTTCAAAGAATATAGTTAAGCCGATTTTACAAAGTATTATCTATGATGATAAGGCCATAAAATCATTTATGAAAATAATCGAGTATGATTACTACACTCACACACACTCACTTAATGTCAGTATATATTCTCTGTGTCTTGGTTCAGAACTTGGACTTAGCCAAACAACACTTAACGCACTAGGATGCTCTGCACTGCTTCATGACCTTGGCAAAAGTAGTATAGACCGCAAAATAGTAAACAAAACAGGTCTACTTAGTCATTTTGAGTTTGACAAAATGAAAAGGCATCCCACTCTTGGTTATGAAACCGCACTCAAGATAGGCATCACAGATAAAAATATATTAGATGGTATACGTCACCATCATGAAAAACTTAACGGTATGGGTTATCCTGATGGACTCAAAGGTAAAGAGATAACACTTTTTGCACGTATTATAGGAATATGCGATATATTTGACGCACTAACAACGCGACGTTCCTATAAGAGTGCCCTAAACTCTTATGATGCCATCTACTTGATGAAGACGCATATGTATAAACATTTAGATATGGAAATTGTCAATACTTTTATCAAGATGCTTCATAACTAATCCAACAATTATACCATTTTCAGTACTATACTAATTATCTGCCTATTAGAGATAGAAGGTAAATTATCTCTGCTTTTATTTAAAAGATTATACTATTTTAATCAATTATGACTTACAATATAGAAAATCTCTTTTAAATCGGAGTCTAGAATGTCAACAGCTACTGACGATAGATACAAAGCGCTTGAAAAAGCTATAAAAAAACTCGGATATGAGAAGAGTTCTCTTTTAGAAGTTCTCAATAGTGCTCAGGGAATTTTTGGCTACTTGGGAATTGATACCCTTAAATTCATTGCAAAACGACTACAACTGCCCTACTCCAAAGTTTACGGAGTCGCCACATTTTACAATAACTTTAAGCTAAAACCAAAAGGCAGACACAACATTGTTGTCTGCACAGGAACTGCATGTCATATAAAAGGCTCTGAGAAAATCCTTCAAAAAATCGAGCAGAGATACGGCATAAAGGCAGGAGGTACAACTTCAGATGAGGCTTTATCCCTTTTAACAGCTAGATGTGTTGGCACATGTTCGGTTGCCCCTGTCATAGTTTTTGATGAGCAGATAAAAGCAAATGTTTCGCTTGAAAATCCTCTTTGCGATATTGAGGAGAGTATAAAATGATTACCTCTATAGAAGAGCTTCAAGAATTAGCCCAAATGAAAAAGAGTCATAATGAAAACAACCCAAAAGAGCCAACTATCGATATGAGTTGTGATTTTTACACAAAACAAACAAGAATCGTTCTTGAGAACGAGGGGATAATAGACCCTGAAGATATAGAAGATTATATAACACATGGTGGCTATATGTCGCTCTTTAAAGTCTTAGATGAGATGAGCCCAAAAGATGTTATAGAGGAGATAAAGATAAGCGGACTTCGCGGTCGTGGTGGTGGAGGTTATCCAACTGGTTTAAAATGGGAGAGCGTCTCAAAAGTTCAAAGCGAGCAAAAGTACATCATCTGCAACGGCGATGAGGGAGACCCGGGTGCTTTTATGGATAGAGCTGTTATGGAGAGTGACCCTCACAAAGTCTTAGAGGGAATGGCAATAGCTGGCTTTGCGTGTGGTGCAAACAAAGGTTATATATATATTAGAGCAGAATATCCCATAGCTGTAAAAAGATTAACTAGGGCTATAAAACAGGCTACTAGACTTGGTATTTTAGGGGCAAATATCGCTCAAAGCGGATTTGGTTTTAACATAGAGATAAGACTTGGTGCAGGTGCCTATGTATGCGGAGAAGGAACTGCTCTTATAGCCTCCATAGAGGGTGGGCGTGGACATCCTAGACAAAAACCACCACATCTAAGTGATCACGGTTTGTGGGGAAGTCCTACTCTTTTAAACAATGTTGAAACCTTTGCAAATATAGCTCCTATCATTAAAAATGGTGGCGCGTGGTTTAAGACCATAGGCACAAAAAACTCAAGCGGAACAAAGGTCTTTGCACTCTCTGGGCTTATAAAAAATACTGGACTTGTTGAAGTTCCTATGGGGACGACATTAAGAGAACTTGTTTATGATATTGGTGGCGGAGTTGAAAATGGTAGAAAATTTAAAGCTATCCAATCAGGCGGTCCTAGTGGAGGATGTATCCCCGAAGAACTCTTAGATTTAAGAGTTGATTATGAGTCACTTAAAGAAGTGGACTCTATGATGGGAAGCGGTGGACTTATAGTGATGGATGATAGCTCTAATATGGTAGAAATTGCACGATTTTTTATGGACTTTTGTGCAAGCGAATCATGTGGTAAGTGCACACCTTGTCGTGTAGGGACAACACAGCTTACACAACTACTTGACAAGTTTATAGCAAAAGAGGCGACAATGCATGATTTTGTCCTTTTAAAAGAGATGTGTTTGGTAGTAAAGAGTACAAGTCTTTGCGGACTTGGACAAACTGCTCCAAATCCAGTTTTAAGTACCATAAGATACTTTGAAGATGAATATCTAGCAGGAATAAAAGATGATTAAAGAAAAAGTAAGAGTCAAAAATTTCAAGATAGATGGTGTCTGCGTCACGGGGCAATCAAACCAAACTATACTTGAAGTTGCTCATGACAACGATATTGAGATTCCAACTATGTGTCATCTACGGGGTCTTAGCAATGTTGGCTCATGCAGAATGTGCATAGTTGAGATAGAAGGAAGACATGAACCCATACCCTCATGTACTGCAAAGATAAAAGAGGGGATGGAAGTAACTACCTCTTCACCTAGGATAAAAGCCGCAAGAGAGATGATACTCTCTATGATGTTCTCAGAGCGTTCTCATACATGCAGCACTTGCGTGGTTAATGGAGATTGCCAGCTTCAAAGCAAATCCGTAGAACTTGAACTTGGACACAGTTTCACCCCTTATCTAAATCAGAGATTTGAGGTAGATGCTTCACATAAAAACTTTGTAAATGACCCAAACAGATGTATCTTATGTACGAGATGTATAAGAGTTTGTGATGAGATAGAGGGAGCTCATGCACTTGATCTCTTTGGCAGAGGACTAAACACAAGAATAATCCACGATATGGATGAGCCTTGGGCAGATTCAACAAGCTGTACAAGCTGTGGAAAATGTGTCTATGTCTGCCCAACGGGAGCACTTTATGAAAAAGATATAAGCGAAGAAGAGGTTGTAAAAAAACGAGAGATTATTACAGAACTTGTTAAAAACAGGGGTCAAAGATGAAAAAAATACGCCTAGGAACTATCTGGCTTGATGGCTGTTCTGGCTGTCATATGTCATTTTTAGATATGGATGAGAGACTCATTGAGATAGCCGAGTATGTAGATGTTGTCTATAGCCCCTATGTTGATATGAAAGAGTTTCCAGAGAGTGTTGACTTAACTATAGTCGAAGGAGCATTAAGTACCGACCATGACCTAAGGATTATAAAAAAAATAAGAGAAAACTCTAAGCTGATATTAGCCCTGGGGGATTGTGCGATTACGGGAAATGTATCTGCTATGAAAAATCTCTACGGTAGTGAGGCAGTTTTGCAAAGAGGCTATTTTGAGCTTGCTGATTTGAACCAAAAGTATCCATCTAAAGTAGTGCCAACACTGCTTGAGAGTGTTATACCTCTACATGAGGCTGTAAAAGTGGACTACTTTTTGCCGGGTTGCCCTACTCCAGCAGATGCAATTTATGAGATGCTAAAATCACTCATTGAGGGCACAGAGATAAAAATACATGAACTAACAAGATTTGGAAAATAATTATGCAAAACAGAACAATAGTCATAGACCCAGTAACACGAATTGAGGGACATGCAAAGATAACTATAGATATAGATAAGAGCGATAAAGTTAAAGATGCAAAGATACATGTAACGCAGTATCGTGGTTTTGAGAAATTTTGCGAGGGCAGAATGTACACAGAGATGCCAGCTCTAACAGCAAGAACATGCGGAATCTGTCCAGTAAGCCATGTAATCTCAGCTACAAAAGCCATAGATGAAATACTAGGTGTCACTCCTCCAAAAGCAGGCACAAATATAAGAAAAATTGTAAACCTTGCACAGTTGCTTCAATCTCACACGCTAAACTTTTACCATCTCTCAAGTCCTGATTTTATCTACGGCTTTGATGCTCCAAAAGAGGATAGAAATATCTTTAAGATGATGCAGACACATCCCGAGATGGCAAGAGATGGTATAAACCTAAGAGCATTTGGACAAAAAATCATAGAAGATTTAGCAGGCAAAAGGATTCATCCTACAGGAATAATCCCCGGTGGCGCAGCACACAAGATAGATGAGTCCACAAAAGAGGCAATTTTAGAGCAGATTCCCGCAATGCTAAAAATAGCACAGAGTGCTTTAGAATTTTTTAGAGATAATCTGCATAAATTTCAAGAAGAGATAGACTACTTAGGTGCATTTCCATCACTTTTTATGGCGCTAACAAACAAAGAGGGCACACTTGAACACTATGATGGAAAGCTATGCTTTATGGATAGCGAAGGAAATATCTTAAAAGATAGGATTGAACCAAGGGATTATAAAGAGTTTATAGGTGAAACAGTTGAAGAAGATAGCTACCTAAAATCACCCTACTACAAACCTTTAGGATATCCGCAAGGAATGTATAGAGTAGGAGCATTAGCAAGGCTAAACATCGCAAAAACATGTGGAACTCCTTTGGCTGATAAGGAGCTTAAAAAGTTTAAAGCTCTAGGTGCTGGTAAACCTGTACTAAACACATTTTACTACCACTATGCAAGACTTATAGAGATGGTTTATGCTCTTGAGAAGATAGAAGAGCTTTTAAAGAGTGATGAGACGATGAGTGCTAATGTAAGATCAACTTCAACGGTCAGTTATGACAAAGGTGTAGGGTGCTCAGAAGCTCCAAGAGGAACTCTTTTTCATGAGTATCATGTAACAAAAGATGGCATTATCACGGCAGTAAATCTTATTATTGCCACTGGGAACAACAACTTAGCTATGAATGCAGGAGTAAAACAAGTAGCTCAAAAATTTGTAGATACAAAAAATATAACTGATGGCGCACTAAACAGAGTTGAGGCGGTGATTAGATGTTTTGACCCTTGTCTTAGTTGCTCCACTCATGCTTTAGGAATTGTCTCTTCAAAAATAGAAATAAGAGATCATAACAAAAAAATAATCAGGGTGATTGAGAGAAGCTGATGAGAGTAATCATCGGTTATGGAAATGAGTTAAGAGGCGAAGATGCTTTTGGAGTCGATACTATAAAAAAACTCCAAAAGTTATGTTTAAAAAACACAAAGTTGATCTCCATGCATCAACTCACCCCAGAGATTGTTTTAGAGCTTTTAGAAGCTGATGAGATAATCTTTATAGATGCTTGTTATAATGAAAAAAATCATTACGCCCTAGCCTGCTCTTTGACTGAGCAAAACACTTCCAATCTTAGCCACCATATCTCGCCAAAAACTATAATCCACATGTTAAAGAGTTTATATGCAAATGAACCAAAGTTTTTTATATACTCAATGATGAGTAAAAATTTTGATGAAATTGAAGATATAAAAAGATATAATGAGTGTGTAGATTCGGTTGCAGAGAAACTAGCCCCAAAAGTAGATAAAGCAATATTTGGATAGACATTTACTTAAAAGCATTATAAGAGTATAATTCGTCTTATGAATTCAAATGAGTTAATCTTACACTTAAGCAGTAAAGACAAAAAAATCTCTAAAGGTAGCGACATAGGCTATGTAACACTACCTCTCATCCTTATATCGGAGAAGATTTTAGCTCGCATCACTATCCTTTTAGAAAAAAAATACTCCATCTCAACTAGTGAACTTGATGTCCTCTCCTCGCTTCACTCATGTGTAGATGAGAAGCACACACTAAGCCCTACAAAGCTCTATGAGAGACTTTTTTTCTCCTCTGGTGGGATGACAAAAGTTTTAAAAAAATTAGAGGCAAAAGGCTTTATAAAAAGACTAGATAACAAAGAAGACAAGAGAAGTAAACTTGTTCGTCTAACAAAGAGTGGAAAAGAGATAGTTGAGAAGTCTCTTAGCGATGTTATAGAGCTTGAAGAAGAGATGTTTGGGCATGTAGATGCCAAAGATAGAGAGTCGCTCTCTAGGCTTTTATTTAAAACTTTTGATGGTATTAAAGAGTAAAATAGCCTGCTTACTTGACTTTAGAGGGTTTATTATTGTAAAATCTCGCCATTAAACTTAAAATAATCCCCTGCAAAACATATCCAAAACTAAACTAAGGTAAATACTTTATGAGTGAAAACAATTCACAAACACCCCGCAAGAACAACACAAGAACTAGCCCAAAATCAAGAACTCACAAACCAGTCAAAGGTACAAGCGTAGAAGAGTTACGCACAAAAAGCATAGAAGAGCTTGTATCAATAGCCACTGAACTAAACGTAGAACATCCAAATGAGTTAAAAAGACAAGATGTTATATTTGAAATCTTAAAGGCTCAGACTGCACAGGGTGGTTTTATCCTATTTAGTGGGATTTTAGAGATTATGCAAGATGGATACGGATTTATCCGCTCTATAGATAAAAGTTTTAATGAGAGTATAAATGATGCTTATGTATCAAATACTCAAATCCGCCGTTTCGCCTTAAGAAATGGGGATGTGGTAACTGGTCAAGTAAGACCTCCAAAAGACCAAGAACGCTACTATGCACTTATAAAGATAGAAGCAGTAAATGGCTTGCCTCCAGAAGAGAGCAAAAAAAGACCTCTTTTTGAAAACCTTACTCCTCTTTATGCACTAGACCAAATCAAATTAGAATACAGAGAAAAAGGCTTAACAGGTCGTATGATGGATCTTTTTGCTCCTATTGGCAAGGGTCAAAGGGGCTTGATTGTTGCACCCCCAAGAAGTGGTAAAACTGAGCTTTTAAAAGAGATAGCTCACGGTATAGCTGCAAACCATCCAGACATTGACTTGATGGTTTTACTCGTTGATGAGAGACCTGAAGAGGTTACAGATATGGAGAGAAGTGTAAAGGGAGATGTTTATAGCTCTACTTTTGATATGCCGGCAAAAAACCATGTTAAAGTTGCTGAGATGGTTATAGAAAAAGCAAAAAGAAGAGTTGAATTAGGTAAAGATGTTGTCATCTTACTCGACTCCATCACCCGTCTTGCTCGTGCTTATAACACTGTAACACCTTCAAGCGGTAAAGTTCTCTCTGGTGGTGTTGATGCAAATGCTCTACATAAACCAAAGAGATTTTTTGGAGCTGCTAGAAACATTGAAAATGGTGGAAGCTTAACTATCATCGCTACTGCACTTGTAGATACTGGAAGTAGAATGGATGAAGTTATCTTTGAGGAGTTCAAAGGTACTGGAAACTCTGAGGTAGTCCTAGATAGAAAGATAGCTGAGAGAAGAATCTTCCCAGCTATTGATATACTAAAATCTGGGACTAGAAAAGATGAACTTCTTATCGGCCCTGATACTCTTCAAAAAGTATTTATCCTACGTCAAATGCTACACAAACAGGACAATGAGGTTGAAGCTCTAAAGTTTATCTACACAACGATGGGCAAAAAAGAGACTAACGCCGAGTTCTTAGAGAGCATGAATACTGATAAATAGACTCTAGCCGATAGGCGTAGCTTTTTTAAAGAAAGGCAAGCCTTTAGTGAGAGGAATTAAAGAGGGACTTGTTCCTCTTTAAGGAGACAGACAACATACTCTCTCGCCGATAGGCGTAGCTTTAGTGAGAGGAATTGAAGAGGGACTTGTTCCTCTTTAAGGAGACAGACAATAATGAAAATAGGTGTATTTGATAGCGGTATTGGTGGTTTAACAGTTGTAAAATCACTTCTAGAACATAATCTTTTTGAAGAGATTATATACTTTGGAGATACCGCTCGCGTGCCTTATGGTATCAAGGACAAAAACACCATCATTCGCTACGCTATAGAAGCAGTTGAGTTTTTTAAAAACTTTGAACTTGACCTCATTATCGTAGCTTGTAATACTGTGAGTGCTTACGCACTTGATGAGATGAGAGAGAGTGCATCTTGCCCAGTTATAGGCGTTGTTGAAGCTGGCATCTTAGCTACTATAAACTCACTTAGTGAAAAAGACTCTAACATCCTAATCATCGCCACAAAAGCTACCATCAACTCAAAAGCCTATGAACTAGGATTAAATGAGAGAGGTTATAAAAATCTTCAAGCAAAAGCTACAGGCCTTTTTGTGCCAATAGTCGAAGAAGAGATATATAGCGGTGAGATCCTAGATGCAACGCTAAAACACTACTTCAAAGATGTGCAAGAACCTCATGCCATCATTCTTGGATGCACTCACTTTCCACTTGTCTCAGAGTCTATAAAAAATTACTTCTCAAATGATTGTACGATTATTCACTCTGGGGATGCTATTGTGGAGTATTTACAAGAGGAGTTTGAGTTTACTTATAAGTATAAAAAACCTACTTTAAAGTTCTTTGCATCAGAAAACCCAGATGCACTAAGGGCTATCGCAACTAAGTGGTTATCTCTTTAGTCTTAGGTTAAATTGAACCCTCTGATTAATATACAAACTAGATTCCGTGTCAAGCACGGAATGACGGTGAAGAGGTGTCATCCTGAACTCCTGTCTCGTCATCCTGAACTCCTGTCTCGTCATCCTGAATTCCTGTCTCGTCATCCTGAATTCCTGTCTCGTCATCCTGAACTTGATTCAGGATCTAGTTCGCTAATTCTTCAGAACATTCAATTATTTTGTTATAAACATATAAAAAGGC
The DNA here is from genome assembly GCF_000445475.1 of Sulfurimonas hongkongensis. NCBI lineage: Bacteria > Pseudomonadati > Campylobacterota > Epsilonproteobacteria > Campylobacterales > Sulfurimonadaceae > Sulfurimonas > Sulfurimonas hongkongensis. The sequence goes on along the minus strand of NZ_AUPZ01000005.1, from coordinate 159,411 downwards.
TTATCGGCTAGTTGCATATCTATCCAAACACCATTATTTTCGCCAATATGTCCTTGAGTTGCTTTTAAAGAGTTGTAAGTCTTTGGAAGATCAAACAAGATTTTTATATCTTTTTTATCAAAAGCGGTCTTTGTAGAACCTGTTATGATGTTACAAAACTCACCTACTCCATCTCTTAGCGTATCCATATCATTATCGCTAATCTTCTCACCTAAAAGTGATTCTAATGCTATAATAGCTAAGCTTTTTGGAAACACAAGTGTGAAAAATCCCTCTAAATCACCTTTAAAGTGCATAACTGCACAGATATTATCTACATCTATACCTGTATCAAAACCTTTTATACTGTGAGCTGATTTTTGTGCTTGAAGTCCTGTAAAAGAGACAAGAGTCTCAACTGCAGTGTCCATAAACACAGGAAGATTAACTATAAGTTTCTTAGATAGAAGTAGCTTGTTTTTTGACTCAACCTCTTTGTTGATTTTTTCATTTAAAGCACTTTGAGTGATAATAATATCGTGTGCTTTCTCATTCATCCTCTCTTGAAACTCTTTTGAATCTTTTGCACGAATAACAGAGTAACCATACTTTGAAAGTTCAGATGCCAAGTCTTTTGAGTTTTGCTCATCTTCATCATAAACTAAAACACAAATAGTTTTTTTATATACTTTTGGATCTAAAAAAAGAGTCGCAACATTTTCATTTTTAAAGAGTTTTACTTTTGTACCTTTTGCTACTCTTTTTAGTATTTTAAAAAGTTCAATATCATAGTCAATAATGGCAATACTAAGTCCAGTACTTCTAGCTAGTGCATCTAAGATTTTTATTAAGGAGGCTAAACCTTTAGAGTTTTCCTTATATACAGCACTCTTAAAAGAGACTAAAATGGCTTTTATCTTCTGCTCTTTATACATCTCTAACTTAGAGACTATCAAACTTTGTATCAGCCTAGCATTACGCTCTTCAATAACACCTATAAAGTTTACAACTGCAATATTTCTACTCTTTACATTCATCTCATACTCTCAATTGTGATAATGAAATTCTATCATCGCTTGCTTTAAAATCTCCTATAAAGATTCTTTTTAAATCATAATTTAACCCTTTAGATGTTAAACTCTTCCTAAATCAAATCTGGAGTTGTATGTGAAAGAGTCTTTGGAAGTATTAGCAAGAAAGTATCGACCATCAAACTTTGATGAGCTTATAGGCCAAGAGACTATTTCTCAAACTCTCTCTTTAGCACTTGATTCAAAAAGACTCTCTCATGCTTACCTTTTCTCAGGACTAAGGGGAAGCGGAAAGACTTCAACAGCTCGCATCTTTGCAAAAGCGCTCATTTGTGAAAATGGCATCTCACACAACCCTTGTGGAGTCTGTCAAAACTGCATTTTAGCTCTAGAAAACCGCCATATGGATATAGTTGAAATGGATGCTGCATCTTCTAGAAAGATTGATGACATAAGAGATCTCATAGAGCAAACTAAGTATAAACCGGCATCTGCAAGGTTTAAAATATTTATTATAGATGAAGTTCATATGCTCACAAAAGAGGCTTTTAACGCCCTTTTGAAGACTCTTGAAGAACCTCCTAGTTATGTGAAGTTCATCCTAGCAACAACAGACCCACTAAAACTTCCAGCTACCATACTTAGCCGTACTCAACATTTTAGATTTAAGTCCATTGCCACTAAAAAAATAGTAGACCACATAGCACACATCTTAAATCTTGAAGAGATAGAGTATGAAAATGATGCTCTTGAAATACTCGCAAGAAGTGGAAATGGAAGTCTAAGAGACACTTTAACTCTGCTTGATCAAGCCATCATCTATTCTAAAAACCATGTTGATGTAAATACTGTTACAGATATGTTGGGACTAGTGGATCCTAAGTTTATCATGGATTTATTTAGTGCAGTTTTTGCAAAAGACTATGCAAGGCTTGTTGAATTTACTAAGATACTAGAAGATTATGAAGCTGAGATGGTTGTAGATGAGCTAATAGCCTATTTAAAAGAGAGAATGTACAACCAAGATGCTTTGTTCTCTACTCTAGTAATAGAGAGATTTTTTAGGATTTTAAGCGACTCAAAATATCTCTTTAGCATCAACGCTGATGGCTCTTTTGTTCTCTCTTTAATCTTTTTTAAGATGGTTGAAGCTCTCCGCATTAAAGAGGTTGACCAGATGATAGAGTCTTTGCAAAAAGAGATACAAAGACCTCAAATCTCAAGTGTTAAAGAAGATATAAGTGAGCCACCATCACAAGACATCAAACCAGAACAAGAGACTCAAACTAAAGAAAAACTCCCAAATCTTTCACTTAAGATGTTTGATGAATTAAAACAGAGCATAAAAGATAGAAATGCAGATCTTGGAACCTGCTTTGAAGAGTCTATTAGCTTTGTTTCTTATATTGATGAAACTCTGACATGGGAGAGTTGTGCAGATACAGAGTGCAAAAAAGTCTTGACTCATGGTTTTTCAGTCATAAAACAACTTGTGCGTGAGACCTTTGGTTTTGAGACAAAGATAAAGCACGAACCTTGCACTAAAGAGATAACTCAAAAAAAAAATGAAACCCTAGAAGAGAAAGAAGAGTATGAGCAAAGCACTTCTATGATAGAAGATGCTGAGATAGGAGGAAGTGCTAGCTGTGTAACTTCCTGCTCATCATCTGGACAAGATACAAAAGAGATAGATAGCTCATCTATACAAGATGAGCCGATGGTACAAAAAGCCATAGAACTTTTTGAAGCTACAAAGATAACCATACAGTCAAAAATATAGCTTAATCAAAAAAAACCTCTCCACAACAAAGATCTTTATCCTTGCAAAATTCCAATACATTTTTGTAAGGGGTTGAATTTCTTCGTTTTGTGGTTGCAAAGTTTGCTTGAGTCATTTTTAGTGCAGTAGCCACATCTTTATCTAAGATTTTTGTTTTTTTATCTTTTGCTAAGTAGAACTTTAGGGCTTCTATAACTCCATGAAAGTCTCGCATATTTTCTCCTACTAAATAAGTAGTAAAAATATAACCAAAGAAAAAACAAACCTATAAATATATGGCAATTTGCTATTTTTTCAACATCTCTTTTATAGAAAAACTAAATAGTGAGCCCTTAGCAAATCTAGACTCTATAACTAGTTTAGATTTGTGCAGCTTGAGTATATATTTAACCATCGCCAAACCTATACCCATAGAGTTATCCCAAGAGTTTTTGTTCACTCTATAAAACTTTGAAGTTATCTTATCTATATGCTTCTCTTGTATCCCTATGCCTTTATCAATAACTTGCAAATTATTTCCATCTAAGATGACTTTTACTTCATCACTAGAGTACTTCAAAGCATTGTCAATAAGGTTTATAAGAACTAACTCTATCATAGTTTTATCTGCATCTACTATAAGGCTTTTTACATCAAGAGATATCTTCCTGTCTTTGTATTTAAGCAAGAGATTAGAGACAACTTCTTGACATAACTCTTTGATATCAAAAGAGCTTCTTTGCATCTTCAAGTCATCGTTGTCAAGCTTTATAGACAGAGCTAGACGATCTATCATCTGTGTTATTTTATCTGCATTTGAGTTGATTTTGCCCAAAAATTTTTGTCTTATTTTAGAGTCTATATCTTCATCTTCTTGTAGTGTTTGTGCATAGCCAATTATAGCAGCTATAGGATTTTTAAACTCATGAGAGATAGCAGAGAGCATATCGTTTCTTTGCTTGTTTATTAGTCTAAGTTTTGCAGTATATTTTCTTTTTTGCCTCTCTCTTGAGTGAAGTTTTTTAACAAGATTTTTTAGCATCAAAGATATCTGTAAAAATTCATAAAAATACTTTATTTTTATGACAGCTTTATAGTTTTTACTAGATATTTCATCCAAATAGTTTGTGATTTGTGCTATATCTAAAAGCACTTTCTCACTCATTCTCTTTGAGATATAAAAAGCCAAAACAACAACAACCAAAAAGAGTAAAAAGAGCTTTGAGTACAAAGAGTAGAACTCACTCATAATCGTATCTAAACGCATAGAGAGTCTTATATAGATTGAACTATCTCTATATTTTACTGCTTTTGCTACATATAAAAAGTCAACTTTTAATGTCTTAGAGTATCTTATTGCATGTGCAAAAGAGTCTCTATCTGCATGTAAAATCTCATATCTTGAACTATGGTTGTCCATGGTCGACTCATCTGCTAAAGACTCTGCAATGATTTTGCCATCTTTATCTATCATTGTTACTCTTAACTCTGTTGTTTGGCTCACCTTTGTGGCATACTCTTGCAAGTTTTCTATATTTTGCAACTCTAGTTCTATCAGAGATATCGAGTTTTGAAGATTTTTTTCATTATGATTTATGATTGTTGATTTTAGAGTCATATAGCCGATCAAAGATGCTACAAAAAGGGTACCTACAAAAAGAAATAAAAATTTTATGATAAATATTTGATGTATTTTTAACACAGTCTGTATCCAACTCCACGAACTGTTTGAATGTAGTCTTTTTTCTTTTGTGGATCTATCTTCTCTTTTAGACGATTTATAGCCACATTTACAGTTTTATACTGATACTCGTCTGAATCTCTCCAGACATTCTCAAGTAGATAATCACGCTCTAAGACACTACCACTATTTAGTACAAACTCATAGAGCAAATCAAACTCTAACTTAGTTACACTTACCTTTTTGTTATCTACAAATACCTCTCTAGTTCTACTATCTAAGCTCAAGTCTCTATGAGTTATTTTTGAATCTTGAAATTTTCTACTACTTCTTTTTAGGACCGCTTTGATTCTTAGAGTAAGCTCTTTCATATTAAAAGGTTTTGTTATATAGTCATCAGCACCTCGTAAAAAACCCTCCTCTATATCTACATCTCTATTTTTAGCACTTAGATATATAACAGGTATTAAGAAGCCATCTCTTCGCAACTGTGACACAAACTCACTTCCCTCAATACCGGGTAGATTTCTATCCATAATAAGAAGGTCTATCTCCTCTTCTAGCAGTATTTGAGTGACTATTTTAGTATTTAAAAAACCTATAACTTCAAAGCCCTCTTTTGTTAGAGTGTACTCAAGAAGTTCTAGTAAATCCTCTTCATCTTCAACGATAACTATTTTAGCACTCATCTATCTTGCCTTAAAAAATATTTTATTATTGTAGCAAAATGTTGATTTGGTTTGATTACAAAAAGGTTACCGTAGATTGTCTATCTGTTTCAAATCACATTATGTATAATGCTAAAAATATAAAAAATTTGATGCAAGTATCTTCAAACGCTAAAGACCAAGTAGAATTAACCGTTAAAACAATGGGTGAAACTACTGTAGCTATGAATATATCTTTAAATACACTTCATAAGACAGGAGAAAGCACTAATCATATAATAAATAAAATTTGTCAAATAAATGAGAAAACTATAAAAAATATAAGCAGTAGTAACACTATTTCTACAGAAATAAAAAGGCTAGAAAACAATGCATTGGCTTTAAGTGAGAAGCTATCGCAATTTAAAACTTAAATATATTAAATCTTATTTATGTTGAAAATTATTTAGCAAAAGAATTTAGTAAGCTAAAATGACTTATAATGGGTATATTTTGTTAGAGGGAGAGTGCTATGTTTGTTAAATCATATAATACTTACATAACTACAAATCCCACCGAGAAGAGTTCTACTGAGAAGTTAGAGAAGAGAGTATCTTCTTCTAGTGAATCCTTTGAATCAAAACCTAAAGAGCATACTCCATTAGAGTCAAAAAGCACTCAGAGTTTACCTATAAACTATATCTCAAACTATAAAGTGCTTAGTAACAAACAAAAAATGCAAAAAGATTTTGAAGATAAAGAGACTCAAAAGTTTTCTAAAATAAACACCCTAAATAGTGCAAAAGATGCTTATGATGAAAATTCAAAACTATTTTCTCTGTTTTTAGAGCCAAAAATCACCCAAAGTCAAACTCCACAGATAGATAAAACTCTGCCATCAGAGCTACAAGTTGCACAAGAGAGACAACTTCGCCACACTATGGTAAACACTTATTTAGCAAATGATAGTTATTACAAAATAACTGCTTAAGACTCTACCCAAGCCTCAGTCTTTAAAATACGTCCATCACAAAAATATTTTAGCTTAAAAGCATTCAAACATTTCCCATCGTTTATATCCATGATGGCAATTTGAAGTATCTTTTTACAATTTTTTGGTATATCAAAGTGTGATTTCAATCCAGTTAAAAACTGCTTTATAGGTGCTTCTTTATCCATCCCTATAACATTATCTCTACATCCGCTAAGCCCTATATCACTTAAATATGCAGTTGATTCTACGATTTGTAAGTCATCTGTACCCACATGAGTATGCGTTCCTATGATGGCGCTTACTTCACCTTTGAGCATCATAAGCATCGCTCTTTTTTCACTTGTTGCTTCTGCATGAAAATCTATAAAAATATTTTTAACTCCATCTGCTCTTAACTCTGCTACTCTCTCTTTAGCCTTTCTAAAAGCATTATCTACTTGTGGCATACAAAAATGTCCCATAAGATTTATAATAGCTAAACGCTCCCCTGCTACTTCATAAACCTTACATCCAGTTCCACCCACTTCATCTGGGTAGTTATCAGGGCGTAGTAGCTCATGAGTACTCAGTAGTGGTACTATCTCTTTTTTATCCCAAGTATGGTTCCCACCAGTCATAGAGTCAACACCAAAAGAGACTAATTCATCTGCATTTTTTTTAGTTAAACCAAAACCATGAGATGCATTTTCATAGTTTGCTATTACAAAATCAACCTCATACTCAGCTCTTATCTTTTTTAGATATTTTTGTATCATATCACGCCCTGGACGTCCAACTATATCGCCAATAAAAGCTACTCTCATATATTTGTTTCCTTTTTTAACCCTCTTAGATAAGTAAGAGTCGCTTTGATAATATCATCATCATCTTTTGAGGCAGATTTGATGCTCTCTTTGATGTCATTTTGATAAGTTATAGTTATGTTTTGCCCATAATTCATAATACTCTTTATCTTCATTTGCAAACTAAGAAGCTTTATAACCATTAACTCTATAAACTGCTTAGTTGGAGTGTCTAACTCTCCAAATCTATCCATCATCTCTTCTTCTATCTCGTAAATCTCAAAAGAATCTTCACATTGCGAAAGCCTCCTATATAGATCAAGTCTAAGTCTATCCTCTTTTACAACTTCATCTGAAACAAAAGCTGAAATAGTGAGTTTAATATCTACCTTTGCTCTTTGGCTCTCAACTGTGTTACTTAGGATTTTGATGGCATCTTCGAGCATTCTAATATACAAAGAGTAGCCTATATTTTTGATATGACCACTCTGTGCATCTCCTACTAAATTTCCTCCGCCTCTAATCTCTAAGTCATGATAAGCTAGCACTGAACCACTTCCTAAAAATGAGTTAGATTCAAGTGCTAAAAGTCGTTTTTTTGCTTCATCTGTAAGATTTTCTTTATTTTCAATGATAAAGTAAGCAAAACCCTCGCTATGCCCACGACCAACACGGCCACGAAGCTGGTGCAAGTCTGCTATTCCAAATCTATCTGCACCATCAACTATCATAGTGTTTACATTTGGCATATGAATCCCTGACTCTATTATAGAAGTAGCTATCATTAGGTCATACTCTTTTGCTTCAAACTTTAAAAGCTCTTTTTCAGTCTCTATAGCTGAGATTTTAGAGTGAAGCATTAGCATCCTAAGTTCTGGCATAAGGGCTTTTAGCTCTCCTAGTTTTATAGGCATATGGTCAATGCTGTTATGCACATAAAAAACCTGTCCACCACGGCGAAGCTCACGCATGATGACCTCTTTTATAAGCTTGTCATTATACTCTTTTACAAAGGTTCTAACTCCTTGTCTCTCACTCGGAGGAGTTAGTAGCTGACTCATAGTCTTGATGGAACTTAGTGCTTGATTTAGTGAACGAGGGATTGGAGTTGCACTCATTGAGAGAAGATGTACATTGTGATAAATCTCTTTTATCTTCTCTTTTTGCTTTACTCCAAACTTATGCTCTTCATCTATGATGACTACACCTAAGTTTTTAAAAGCTAAACCAAAGAGCGCGTGAGTTCCAACAACGGCATCTATCTCGCCAGAGGCTAGTCCTTTAATGATGGCATTTTTATCTTTTGTGCTTACAAATCTATCTAGCTTTGCATACTTGATGCCAAGGGTGCTAAACCTCTCATGCAGTGAGCGAAAGTGCTGGGCTGAGAGCAGTGTAGTTGGGACTATAAAAGCTGATTGAAATCCTGATTTGTAGGCTGCATAGATGGTGTTTAGTGCCACTTCAGTCTTACCAAAACCCACATCTCCGCTAAGAAGCCTATCCATAATATGCCCAGAAGCCATTTGGGAGAGTATCTCATCTATTGACTTAGTTTGGTCATCAGTATAATCAAACCCTGAGAGTTTTTGAAACTCTTCTAGTTCTTGTTTATCTATAGAGATTTTAGGTGCTTTTATAAGCTCGCGAGCAGCAGCAGTATTTACTATCACGCCTGCTATCTCCATAAGTCGCTTTTTAACTTTGTCTTTTAGCTTACCAAAACTTCCTTTTCCAAGCCTGTCAAGAACAGGAGTAGAACCTCCTGATGCGATATATCGATCTATAAAGTCTAAGTTCTCAACTGGCAGAAGTATTTTATCATCGCCTACATACTTAATAACTATAAAATCTTTTATGCCACCTAAAATTTCAGTCTGCTCAATCTTCTCAAAAATTCCCACACCATAGTCTTCATGAACAACATAATCTCCAGTCTTTAAATCATCTAGGAGTATTGAACTTTTTCTTCTTCGCCTAATCTTCTCTGGCTTGTTTAGTGAGATAATTAGCTCATCTTTTGAGACAACATTTAGTATATATGGTGCATAAACTTCTTTTATACCATCAAAATTAAAAAGCCCTGCTTGCTTCATCAAGGCTTTATTTGCAGCGATGATGGTTATTTTTTTGTTTTTGTGAACCTTTAGTAGCGCGCGTATATCCGTTACAACCACCTCTCTAAACTCATCACTAGATGCTAAAATCTCAAGGTTAAAATCTTCTCTTGGAACAGTTGGACTGTTTAGTGCATAGGCATCTACTAAGAGTGAGTCAAGATTTCTTGAGAATTTTGCTACTTTGTTTGTTAGAAAGTTTGAAGCCCTATCTTGGAGATACCAAAAGCCTAGAGATGAGATATCTTTAACCAAAGAGTCAAACTCACTTAGCTTCACTCTTTTATCAAGAGCATTAAAACCTTTCTCATCTAAAGAGTAAAAAGCTGGACTTATCTCAATGCACTCTAGCTCCTCTTTGTGTGTTCTTTGAGATTCAAGCTCAAAGTACTTAATCTGCTCTATAGTCTCATCAAACAAAGAGATGCGAACAGGGAGTTTTGAGGCTGGCGTATAGATATCTATAATATCACCACGAAAAGATATCTCTCCTTGGACTTGAACCATATCCACAAAGCTATATCCCCAAAACAGCATCTGCTCTTTAAAGCCACTAAGATTAATATCTGAGCCAAATTCTATAGTTTTTGTTTGCAAGAGTGAAGCGTGTGGTAGTTCAAACAAAAGAGTCTTTAGTGGAGATATAACAAGAGGCTTTTGCTTCTTTTCATAATACTCTTTAAGCCCTAAAAAGAGTTGATGAAGCTCTTCTGTATATACTCTTAAATCATCTCCAAAACTAGCACGAAAGTCTGGGAAAACTATAACCTCGCGATTAAAAAATATTGCAACACTACTAAGAGCTTCTGCTTCTTTAGCATCTTGACAAATCAGAAGTTCTAAATCTTGTTTTTTTTGTGTTTTGAAGTACTCAAAGAGTCTATTTTGTGACATCGGTTTCCTAGTGGATTTTGTTTTGTGGAGTTTAGAGCTAACGCAAAGAGCTAACTCTTATGCTTTAAGCTCTTGTTTTTTTATTTCTAGTGTTTGTGGGGTTGGAGCGGGAGTTGCATCCTTTACAATGCTACTTCCCTCAAATATACCTTTTGCTTCTATAACAAGTTCAGCTGATTCTATAGTTCCATTGACACGTCCAGCAGCCTTTATCTCCACTCTTTGAGCACTCACACTTCCTTCTATATAGCCTTGGACTACTAATCTTTGAGTGTGAACATCACCCTTTATATGACCATTTTTACCGATATTTACCTCTTTTTTAGAGTGTATAATACCCTCAAATTCGCCATCTACATATAGATTGCAGGAGAGATTCATTTCTCCTTTAATCGTAGAGCCAGCTGTGATGATGGTGGTGTTTGCGTCGGGTTTGGTATTTTTATGTGTGCTGTCGCTGTTATTAAAGATTGCCATGGTACTGTATTTTCCTTTTCAAATATAGTTTTATAGTTTTGTACATTCCATTTTACAAAATAAAATGGATTTACTGTTCTTTGAACAAATCTTATTTCATAGTGTAAATGCGGTCCGCTACTCATTCCTGAGTTGCCAGTATATGCGATAAGATCACCTTTTTTTACAAATTTACCCGCTTTTGTTACAACACTATTTAAATGAGCAAAATAAGCCTTAAATCCATAATTATGTTGAATGATTACAAGATTCCCAAAACCACTTTTTTCATGGTATCCAGCATACTCTACTATGCCATCTGCTGTAGCATAAACAGGCGTTTTCATTGGTGCTTTCATATCAAGACCGCGATGAAATTCTTTTCTTTTTAATGTAGGATGGACTCTATAGCCGTATTTACTCGTAATTCCATTATACTCAATAGGAGAACCACTTGGGATAAATTGCAAAAGTGTAGCCATATGCTCAGAGTTTAACTTTGTCAAACTAACTCTCTCTTTTAAAGACATCTCTGCAACTGGTGCCAAGCCTATAAGCGTCTCTATCTCGGAGAGATAATCTGAGACTTCAGTTAACTCTTTTTTCTTAGTTAAAAGCTTCATCTTAGTATCTTTCATACTTAGATCAAGCTCTATATTTTTATCTTTTAGCTCTTCGAAGGCTAATTGGGTATTTTGTCGTTTTAACTCTATTTGATCAACAGAGTGATTGAGATAAAGAATAGTTCCCACTGCTATAAGAGCTACAAAGCCAACAAACATCGCTATATACCATAAAAACTTTTTAACTATCTGATGCAAATTAAACTGCTTAACACCATTGTCATCATTGATGGTAATTGTAAAGTGATTATTCATATTTTACTTTCCACTCTTTTGTAACTTTTCATAAAAGCTTCCACAACACTAAAAGAGCCAAAAACTAGATAGGGAGTATCTTTGTTTACTCTTTTAAACTTAGTATATTCTATCTCTAATTCATTTAAAGTTCTTTTAAGTACCTCAAATGTCTGTGCTCTGTTATCATTTATCTCTATAAGTTCTACACTATGAACTATTGGTTTTAAGATTTTTAGTATCTCTAAATGGTTTTTATCTTTGTAAGAGTTATAAACCAAAACATACTTTTTAGGCTCTAGTGCTTTTTTTATAGCCTGTGCAGCTAAAGGATTGTGACCGACATCAACTATGATGTTCTCACTAAGGCTACTTAGTCTTCCAAAAAGTTTAGCATCTCTAAAGTCCTCTACAGCATAATTTATGCCAAGAAACTTCAAAGCTGCTATGCTAAGTGAGAGATTATCGACAAGATAGGAAGCTAGCTTTAACTCTTGTTCTATCTTTTGTATCTTTTTCTCATCCTCAAAATTAAGGAAATCTTGATATTTTTTAATATCTAAAGAGTTTTTAAGTGCTAACTCTTCGGCAACACCATAAACTTCATCACTCTGCGTAGCCAATATAGCGTGGTTTTGTATAGCACGGAGTTTCGTAGCTGCAATCTCTTCTATAGTCTCACCCAAAAATGCCTGATGGTCATATGCTATAGGAGTAACAAGAGTTAAAGTCTTATCAAAAACAGCTGTGGCATCATACTCTCCACCTAGCCCTGCTTCCATCACCACAAATTCGCATCTTCTAAAAACTACGAGTGAAAGTAGAGTTGTGTACTCAAAATACGAAAGCGAATCAGAGTCTTCTTTTTTTAAAATGCTTTGTAGTTTTTTATGTGCTTCTTCTAAAACCTTATCGCTTGCATCACTTCCATCTATCCATACCCTCTCATTAAACTTTAAGATATGTGGGGATGTGTAGTGACCTACACTAAAGCGGGCTTTATAAAGTGCTGATGCAAGAAACCGCCCCGTTGTTCCTTTTGCATTTGTACCAATGAGATGTATGATTTTAGGCTTTGCTAATTTATATTTTATGCTCTCATAAATGCGAGGCATACGAGTGTAGTCTATCTCACTGTAGAAGAGTGGTTTTTTACCTAAGAATGTTTGAAGTTGCACTATTTTTTATACGCAACTCTATTGCGACCTTCTTTTTTAGCTTGATACAGATACTCATCTGCTGAATTTATAAGGTTTTGCAAAGATGTGTGCTTCACCCTTTCGCTAACTCCAGCACTCACTGTTATTTCTATTCGTTTACCTCTGTACATAAAACGAGCATCTTGAACATGCTTTCTTATCTTCTGAGCAAAAACAACTCCGCCTGCTGTATCTGTTTCACTAAGAAGTGCTATAAACTCTTCTCCTCCAAATCTTCCAACTATATCAACACTTCTAGCCTCTTTTTTAAGTATCTTTGCAAAAGCACTAAGAATTGCATCTCCTGCTTCGTGTCCAAAGTTGTCATTTACGTCTTTAAAATGATCAAGATCAAACATAACTATGCTAAAGTTATGCCCATATCTCTCAAACTCCCCCTCTTTTATTTTTAAAAACTCATCTAGGGCTCGTTTGTTAAAAAGTTTTGTTAAAAAGTCCTCTTTTGAAGCATTTTTTGCCTCTTGGAGTTCTAGTTCAAGTTTATTGATTTTCTCACTGAGTATTTTTATTTCGCCATTTTGATTTTTAAGGTCCTTGCTTAAGATTTGAGTATTTTCTTCTAATGCAGTAGCAATTATAAAGAGTTTTTTATGAGCTAAGCTAAAGCTTGTCCCTGCATCTTCATTGTAAGACTCTAGCTCTTTTTTTATTTTTTGAATCTCAAGCGTTGAATCATCTGAACGCTCTATCATCTCTATGAGTCTAAGCGAGAGCTTATCTAAGACGCCATCTATAGACTTTATCATCTCTTTTACACTGTTTTTATCTAGTGCAATTCTGAGCATAATGATCGATTTTATCTCATCTTCTATACTTGAGTTTTCTATTAGAGCCGGGTTATCATTTAGTCTTTTACTTAGATCTGCAATCTTTTCATTTACACTAGATGCAATAGATGGTACAAAAGATGAGGCCAAAAGAGAAACAACTCTTTTAAGCTCTTTTTCTTGTGAATCTTTCTGTGAGTGTAACTTTGATAAGTCTATGCTTTGCACGGTTTTTTTAAGATTTGTTCTATCTACACTTGCAAATAGTTTTAGTTTCTCCAAAAAAGAGTCATCATAAGTAGTTATAAAGTTTATCCAGTGTTGTCTGTAAAGTTCATACTCCATCGCACTTGGGTTTGAGTTTAATAGCTTGATACCCTCTTTTGCAAGTGCAGATGCTTCGGCATTGTGTAAAACCTCTACAACTTGAAGAATTCGTCTTATAAGAGTGTTTTGTGCATCTAAGAGCTCTGTACAAATAGTAGGTTTTGTTCTATTTAATCTTGAGATTAAAAACCTAGCTAGCTCTGCTATAGTGGTTATTCTATACTGTGTCAGCTCTTTTTGAAATTCTGGATTTAGAGTTTTAGTAAATTTTGTGACATGGTTACAGTCCTCATACTGTACTCCAGCCTTTTGGGCTTCCTTGCAAAAAGCATCTGCATAAAAATCAGGTGTAAGTAGTTTGCCTTCTAAATCAAGCCTTTTAATAGCTTTTTTTATAATCGTCCCAACTGTCATAGCCTACCCCTTAGATTTACTCTTTTTTTGTGCAGTAGCACCCTCAGCAGAGACCTTCGCAACAAAAGACTCTATAGCTTTAGCCGCACTAAACTTAATAGCCTCAAACCTCTCTTGGTCAGTTACAACAGCATTAGGAGAGACTGCAAAATCATAAGTCCCACTATGAGAGTAGCTCTTACTCACACCACTATGATGCCTAATTATATTTAAATTTAGACTCATTTTGTAGCCTATAACAAAACCATCTTTATCATAAACAATAGGCACGTATATTGGATTTGAGATAGAGATATCTAAGTGTGTGTCTGACTCATCTCTACTCCTTAAAGAGGCGTGAAAAACCTCTATAATTGCCTCATCTACCGCATCTTTTATGAGAACGGTATTTTCAGGGTCTTGTGCAGATATGCGGATACTTGTACTTATTTTTTCGCCCATCACCGTGCGGGCAAATTTTGAACTTGGAGTATATCCACACCCACTAATAGTTAAAACTAAAATAAGCGACAATATGACTCTCACATCTATCCCTTTACTACGATATTTACAAGTTTTTTAGGAACTACTATCTCTTTTATTATAGTTTTATCTTCAAGCCATTTGACTGCTGCCTCTTTGGCAAGAGTAATTATCTCTTCATTTGTTGCGTCTATGCTAACTTCTATCTCAGTTCTTCTTTTCCCATTTATAGATACTCCTAGCATAAGAGAGTCTTGAACAAATACTTCATCTAGTACTATCTGAGGAGTTAAGTTAGCAAGTTCAAAGTACTTACTACTTATCTCATAACAAACATGAGGAATAATAGGTTCCATGATGGAGCTAAGTATCCAGTAAGCTTCACTCCAAACATCACTGTTGCTTTGCAAGTTTAGTGCATTTATAGCCTCCATAACACCAGCTATAAGAGTGTTAAAAGTGTATCTCTCTTTATAAACATCATTGGCACGGACTAACGCTTCGTAGACTTTTTGTCTTGCAAACTTCTCTTCTTTACTAAGTTTTGAGTGTTCTATCTTAGGGATAGCATCTCTTTTTACAACATTTGCACTTCTCTCATAAAATCTTTTTATAAATCTAAACGCACCCTCAACTGCATTGTCATTCCACTCTAACTCTTGAGTAGGAGGAGCTGCAAAGAGTATAAATAGTCTTGCTGTATCTGCACCATATTTTTTTATGATGGCATCAGGATCTACAGTGTTGCCTTTAGATTTTGACATCTTTGCACCATCTTTTAGCACCATACCTTGAGTTAAAAGCCTATCAAAAGGTTCATCAAAATCAAGATACCCCAAATCACGAAATACTTTTGTAAAAAATCTTGCGTATAAAAGGTGCAGTATTGCATGCTCAATCCCGCCAATATATTGATCAACTCCCATCCAGTAAGCTAATTGCTCTTTTGAAAAAGCCTCATCTTGCCAGTTCGCTTCTGAAGCACAAAAGCGTAAAAAGTACCATGAGGACTCAACAAAAGTATCCATTGTATCAGTCTCTCTTGTAGCATCACAACCGCATTTTGGGCACTTACAATATTTCCAAGTTGGATGCCTCTCAAGCGGATTGCCCTCTCCTGTTATCTCTGCATCTGCAGGAAGTGCAATGGGGAGATTCTCTTTTTTCTCCATAACTAAGCCACAACTATCACAATGTACAAAAGGAATAGGCGCACCCCAATATCTCTGACGACTCACTCCCCAGTCTTTGAGTTTGTAGTTAGTTGTTTTTTGGCCTATTTTTGCATCTTCAAAATACTTTATGATCTCTTTTTGAGACTCTTGTGAGTTTTGTCCATCAAAACTCTCAGAGTTAAATAGCTCTCCAATTTCTGTAAATGCAACATCACCTTTAACTTCTCCATCAAAAGGTTTGATAACTGATTTTATATCCAAATCATACTTTTTTGCAAACTCAAAATCTCTCTCATCATGAGCAGGAACTGCCATAACAGCACCACTTCCATAGTCCATTAAAACAAAGTTAGCCACCCAAACAGGAATCTCTTTTTTTGTAAGAGGATGTATTACGTTAATACCTATAGGCACACCCAATTTTTCTTTTTGTCTATCTATGGAAGATGTGTTTTTCATCACTTGGATTTTAGCTATTACTTCATCACTTAGCAACTTGTTTTCTATCATATAGGTTACAATTTTATGCTCAGGTGCAAGAGCTGTGTAAGTTACACCATAGATGGTATCAGGGCGAGTTGTAAATACATTAAATGATTCAAATGCGTTGTTTAGCTTCTCTTTAGATGCAGAGTCAAAAAAGAGATTAAATGCTAAGCCATTAGACTTTCCTATCCAGTTCTCTTGCATAGTTAAAACTTGTTTTGGCCAACCACCTTCTAGTTTACTAAGCGAGTCTAAAAGTTCATCAGTGTATTGGCTTATCTTAAAGTAGTACTGACTCATATCTTTTTTAACTATCGGAGTATCACATCTCCAACAACATCCATCGATAACTTGTTCATTTGCTAAAACAGTTTGATCATGTGGGCACCAGTTGAGTAGTCCTTTTTGACTATACATCAAACCTTTTTCATACATATCTATAATGAAGCCTTGCTCAAACTTAGTATATAGCTCATCACTTGTCGCAAACTCTCTTTTTTTTGAAAAAGAAAATCCCAAAGATTTAAACTCATCCTTCATATAATCTATGTTGTTATAAGTCCACTCTTTTGGGTTAGCCTTGTTTTTAATAGCCGCGTTCTCAGCTGGCATTCCAAAACTATCAAAGCCTATGGGGTGAAGTACATTGAAGTTTTGTTGACGGTAATAGCGTGCAAAAGCATCACTAATAGAGTAGTTTCTAACATGCCCCATATGGAGTCTTCCACTTGGAAATGGAAACATACTAAGTATGTATTTTTTCTTTTTACTAAAGTCTTCGCTAGGCTCAAAACTATCGTTTTGAGTCCAGAACTCTTGCCATTTTTTCTCTATAGTCTTAAAGTTATAATCCAAAAAAAGTTCCTAAATTAATATTCTTCGTGTGTTTTGGAACTCTCTATATAGACAAGCCCAACAGAAAAAAGATTTGCAATGAGTGCACCAATAGTTAGTGCTATAGCCCACTCTAAGTTTCCAACAACCTCTAAGTAGATAAAAGCTGGAATAAGATGCAAATCAGCCACAAGTGATGATGCTAAAAGCTCAGCAGAGAGCAAGTTTCTAACACCAATTTTAAGAACTGTAGAAACAAGGTTCAAACTAGCAGCCACAAAGAGTGCAA
This sequence comes from Sulfurimonas hongkongensis, assembly GCF_000445475.1. NCBI lineage: Bacteria > Pseudomonadati > Campylobacterota > Epsilonproteobacteria > Campylobacterales > Sulfurimonadaceae > Sulfurimonas > Sulfurimonas hongkongensis. Next base: position 142,240 of record NZ_AUPZ01000005.1, on the reverse strand, counting down.
CCGCACTATGTTCATACAAAAATCCCGCTATTGATGTCAAACTCATTAGCGAGAAAAACACATATATTACTTTACCCCAATCCATTGCATAATGTCCTTAATTTTATTTCATAAGATGAAAGAAACCCTTCATCTATTTTATCACGCAAAACGAACAAGTCCGTTTAGCTATGCTAAGTTTCCTTCGGCAGGAAGCTCTCGGCACTAGTGCCTCTTATATTTTCTCACGCAAAACGAACAAGTTCGAGGTCCCAAAAATACTTAAGGCTAAAATTGGGTGATTATACAAAAAAAATCTTAAGTGACTACTGAATAGGCTCTGCTTCTTGACTCAGAACTTAGAGTCTTTCACTTCTCTACAAGTAGGTTTTTTTTCATAAATAGATAGAAAAAGGCTAGAAATGGAACAAAAAAGACGCCTATCATCCAGAAAACTTTTGCCTTTTGCTCCCTAAACTCACCAGTAACTATAGAAATTAAAGAATAAACCCACACTACTATAAATAGAAGCATAAATACGATTGTAGAATTGCTCATGATATTCTCCTTATGCTAGCGATTATAGTATCAATATGATTAAAAAAAGAAAAAGAAAAGAGATTAGTCTCTTTTAATGAAGATCTAGGCTTGACTCATGTTAAATATGAGCCAAGCTGAGTTTATAAAATAATTTTACATCACTCCAGATTCAAATTGCTCTCGCATTTTTTGCTTCTCAACCTCTCTTTTTGTCTTCTCAGCTAGTTTTACATGATAAGCTTTTATATCAAAGCCAAACCATAAAAGTATAGGTGATGCCACAAAAATAGAAGAGTAAGTACCAACTATCACCCCAACTAAAAGAGTAAATGCAAAGGCGTGAATTATCTCTCCACCAAACATAAAGAGCATAAAGACCACAAAGAAAGTTGTGAGTGAAGTTAGAGTAGTTCTAGCAAGTGTTCGTGTCACTGACTCATTTATAACTTCGCTTAATTCTGTGTTTTTACTGCCCGTTACACTCTCACGAATACGGTCAAAAACGATAATAGTATCATTTAGTGAGTAACCCAGTATGGTTAAAAGCGCAGCTAAGACATCAAGGTTTACATCTAGTCCCACAAGTGCAATAGCTCCAAGGGCTATAGAGACATCATGCACAAGTGCAATTATAGATGCAACAGCAAAACGCCACTCAAACCTAAAAGCTACATAGACAAGGATCCCAATAACTGCTAAGACAAGAGACATCATCCCTTTTTCCTTTAGCTCATTACCAACCTTTGGTCCTACTATATCTACTCTTCTAATCTCATAATTTCCAGTTCCCTCTAATGTCTCGCGGGTAACATCTCCAATATCTACACTGATACTACTCGTAGTACTCTTCATACGAATAACTACTTCATCAACACTACCAAATTTTGTAATAGATGCACCATCAAAGAGCTCATTTGACTTTAGTCTTTCTCTCATCTCATCTATTGGAGCCGCTCTGTCATACTTAACTTGAACTATAGTTCCACCAGCAAAGTCAACACCGTAGTTTAACCCCTTTGTCATAAGAATTACAAAAGATGCTAACACCATAAAAACAGATAATATCAAAGCTATCTTTGATTTACCCATAAAGTTAAAGGCTCTTGTATATTTAAAAAATTCCATATATCTTCCTAACTAGAGTCATTTAGACTCCCTTATTCCAAACCAAAAATTATTGTTTTTGCTCTTGTGTATTTTAGATTCTAGGAGTTGATAAATACCATGAGTACCTAAAATAGCTGTTAGCATTGATGCTAAAATCCCAATACTAATAGTTATGGCAAAACCCTTGATGGCACCAGTTCCATAAGCGTAAAGAACAATTGCGGCAATTAACGTAGTAATATTGGCATCAAGTATAGCTCTTACAGCATTTGCATAACCCTCTTCTATAGCTTTATGGATAGATTTGCCCTCAAGCAGAAGCTCTCTTATCCTCTCAGTTATAATAACATTGGCATCAACTGCCATACCAACAGTTAGAACGATTCCAGCCATACCGGGAAGTGTTAGAGTTGCACCAAAAAGGCTCATAACAGCTAAAATGATAAACAAGTTAGCAATAAGTGCAATATTTGCAACAACCCCAGCAGCTCTGTAGTAAAGCATCATAAAGAGTATTACTAAGACAAAACCGCCTATTAGTGCAACCATACTAGCTTCTATACTATCAGCCCCTAAACTTGGACCAACTGAGCGTTTTTCCATTACATATATGGGAGCTAAAAGTGCACCTGAGCGAAGTGCAATAGCTAAATCTTTTGCCTCTTCTACAGTGTAGCTTCCAGAGATTTGCCCTGAGCCTCCACCGATTCTCTCATTTATATTTGGAGCAGAATATACCTTGCCATCAAGAACTACAGCTAGCCTTTTCCCGACATTTTTACCCGTAAAATCTCCAAATATTTCAGCACCCTCAGCATTTAGCTTAAAGTTTATAAGTGGTCTGTTATTTTGATCAAAGCCCATAGAAGCATCTGTTAGCATTCCACCATCAAGGATAGGAATCTCACGAACAAGGTACTTAATAGCAGGGTTTTTAACATCATCTAAGATAATATCACCATAAGCAGCCGCATCAGCATGGCTCATATTTTGAACTCTTGCAGCTCTATCTTCATCAACCGCCATAAGTTCAAGTTTCGCAGCACGAGATATAAGCTCTCTTGCTCTTTGCTCATCCTCTTGCGTTTTGATACCAGCTAGTTGAACAAGAATTTTCTCATCTCCTTGACGAGCTACTACAGGTTCTGTCAAACCAAACTGGTCTAGTCTATTTCTTATAGTCTCAATAGCTTGATCAACTGCTTGCTTTTGTGTCCTTATAACTTCCTCAGGTGTGAGTTCAAGCAAAAAGGATTCTGCATTTACATCTACGCTAATACCAGTTGTATCTTTTAGATAGTTTTTTACACGCTTAACATCGTCAATATCAAGAAGTGTAAATGTGATGGATGATTCATCAAAACTTAGAGCATCTACTAAGATATCTTCTCTCTCAGTGAAGTGCTTTATACTAGCTGTTATTGACTTGATGCGAGACTTTGTAGCTTCCTCAGTTTTAACACCCAAAAGAAGATGCAAACCACCTTGTAAATCTAGTCCTAATGTTATTTTTTTTCCATCTTGGAGTTGCAAGAGTGATGGAGCTGAGAAAAAAACTCCAAAAACTATAGCAATAGCAAAGATTACTGTGCGGTAATTAAGCTTCATCCTCATACTTTCTTGCTATTGCGTCTCTTGATATTTTAACGATTACATCATCATTCATCTTAATGCTTAAAAATTTCTCTTCAACTTTATGAATAACTACAATAAACCCGCCATTTGTAACGACTTTATCGCCTTTTTGAAGGGCTTCTATCATCTCTTTTCTAGCTTTAGCCTCTTTTTGTTGTGGGCGGATGATTACGAAATACATGATTGCGATTAAAAAAACAAACGGTAATAATTGACCTATAATTTCCATGGGTGTGGTGTCCTTTTATTAAATTGTGGCGATTATACAAAAAAATGATTAATAAGCGACTGAATCTCGGCTCTTAAACATTGCTAGTTACTATCTATCTCTAAAAGCTTTTGCCCCAACTTTACTCAGGTTCTTTTAAAAGAAGATATTTTTAGCAAATCTAGCAAAAAATCACTTCTTAATAAAGAGTAAAATCATTTTCAAGTTTAACTAAGTTATTTCCTTTTATTTGCTTAACAACTTCTGCTAATTTTAAAACTGTTTGCTCTTCATTAGCGATTGAGCTTTGTGCATCTAGATTAAACATATTCATATTTGCATCTAAATATCCAGTATCAAATTTTGCCTCTTTAAAACCCTCATCTCTTACTATCTCTCTATGAAGTGGTATATTTGTTTTAAAGCCCTCTATATGAAACTCATCCAATGCTCGTCTAGCCTTAGCAACTGCCCCATCCCAATCAAGTGCCCACACAATCAACTTCGCTAGCATAGAGTCATAACAAGTTGGTGTCTCATATCCGCTATATAGGCTGGTATCAAGTCTTACTCCAGGTCCACCTGGTGTTAAATATTTTTTTACTACTCCAGCTGTGGGCATAAAGTTATTTTGCGGATCTTCTGAGTTGATTCTAAACTCTATAGCATATCCTCTAAATTGTATCTCGCTTTGCAAATATTTTAGCTTATCACCAGCAGCTATCTCTATCATTCTTTGAATAATATCAACTCCTGTTACTATCTCAGTGACAGGATGTTCTACTTGAACTCTGGTATTCATCTCTATAAAGTATATATTATTCCTCTCATCAACTAAAAACTCAACAGTCCCTACACTCTCATATCCAAGTTTTTTCATAGCATTTACAGAGATAGTGCAAAGTTTTTGTCTAACTTCATCATTTAAAAGTGGCGATGGAGTTATCTCTATAACTTTTTGATGTCGTCTTTGAATTGAGCAATCCCGCTCACCTAAATGGAGTACATTTGCGTATTTATCAGCAATAATTTGGATCTCAATATGTCTAGGATTTTGAACATACTTTTCTATAAAAACATCTCCTTTACCAAAATATTTTATAGATTCATTTGTAGCAGAGGCAAACATTTTAGAAAAATCATCAGCAAAATGGACAATTCTCATACCCCTTCCACCACCACCAAATGCTGCTTTTATTATGATGGGATAACCTATCTCTAGGGCAATCTTTCTCCCTTCTTCTTCATCTATGATAGGAGAGCTTGTTCCCTCTAAGACAGGGACTCCTATCTTTTTCATAGCAACTTTTGAAGCCATTTTATCTCCAAAGAGTTCTATATGGTGTGGCTTTGGCCCTATGAAGATCAAATCCTTATCCATGCACGCTTGTGCAAACTCTGCACTCTCTGATAAAAAACCATACCCAGGATGTATGGCATCACACTTTGTTCTTTTTGCTATATCAATTATTTTGTCATACTTGAGATATACATCTATTGCATTTCCAACTATTGGGTAGCTCTCATCAGCTCTTGCAACCCAAATCCCATTTACATCGGCTTCTGAGAAAACAACTACTGATTTTATTTCAAGCTCCCTGCAAGCTCTTATGATTCTTAGGGCAATCTCGCCTCTATTGGCTACTAAAATCTTAGTTATCTTTTGCATAAACATATCCTAGTATTAAATTTAGATGTTATTTTAGTAGATTAGTAGGAGGAAATTCTTCTTTTTTTTTGTCAATTTATTTGTTTATTAAAACAGTTAAAATTGTCTATAATTGCTATTTTTATTATCCTTTGGTGCTATAATTATTTTATGAATAAAGTTACTCTACAAAATAATACTAAAATATCAAATAGTATAATGTATTATATCTATACTCATATAGATGTAAATATTGACCTAAACGAACTAAGCCACAATCTTGGTATAAGTAAGTTTCATATGCATAAGGTATTTAAAAATACTTTTGGAAAAAATATATATGAGAGTATTAAATCTATAAGACTACAAAAAGCAGCCAGCCTACTTTTGACTAACAGATACTCTACAATATCAGAAGTGGCTAATCTATGTGGATATAGTTCCCACTCTTCTTTTATAAAAGCCTTTAGAGGGAAGTTTGATGCCACGCCAAAAGATTGGAGAAATGGTGCATATAAAAACTATTCAAACTCCATTTTACAAGCGTCAAATATACCTACAAACTCTAGTGTAGATTACTCAAAACTATCTGCAACAATAGTAAATATGCCCTCAATAGAGAGTTACTACATTCGCAATAATGGATATATAAACAATATCAAAGAGACTTGGCAAAAACTATATACTTTGATTTTGGATAATAAAATAAAAAACTATCAAATGATGGCACTTTTACACGATAATCCAACCATCACAGACCTCAATAGTTGCCAATATATAGCTTGTATAATCACAAATGAGCAAGAGGAGATATTTACAAAAAGATTGCCTAAATTTAAAATCTCTGATGGTGTATATGCAAGGTTTGATTTGCAAGGCAAGGGTGAAGATATACTAAGATTTATGCAATGGGTATATCATGATTGGCTAGTTGACAGTGGGTATGAGACTACAACAAAACCTTCATTTGTTATTTATCATAAAAACAACTATCTAAACAGTGAAAATTTATTTGACATAAGTTATTACCTATCAATTAAGTTTTAAAAAGCTCAAAGATTTTAAATCGTGTGAGATTATTTTTGCGATACTTTGGGACTCTCCAAAATGTTTTAAAACCTCTATCTTCATATCTTCTATGCCTAGTTGCATCTCTCGAGCAATTTTTGGAATATCTACAGCCACATGTTTTCCACTATTTAAAAAGTATGGATAGAGATATACTTCATCCATTTTCATTTGGTGCAGCTTATCTATGCTATCTTCTATGCTTGGCTTGGCTAATTCTAAAAAAGCAAACTCTACCGCACAAAAATGAGTATCTTCTTCTTTTACTTTTTTAACAAGTCTGATAAACTCTTCATTTGATTCGCTTCTTTTGCTTCCATGTGCTATTAAAACCACCGCTATTTTTTTACTCATCTTTTGCCTCTTTTTACAATTTCTACACTCATCTATATATGACTTTAAACACACCAGCTAAAAATAAAACAACTGCCATCTCTTTGAGACTTTTATCATAAATCATCATAAAAATAGCTCCTATCATAAGAGCAAATGAGATAGCATAAGATTTTACTTCACTTTTAGCATCTCTTTTTATCCACTCTAATTGGTCCCCTATGAGTTCTACTTGAAGTTCATTTGAACTTATCTTTTTTATGGCAGATTTAAAATCTTTTACTATAAAAGGGATGTCTTTTATCTCGTCTATCAAAGTCTCTAAGATACTATCTTTTGCACCCAAAGCTCTTGGGATATTTTTTTGCAAAATCGGCAAGATATCTTTTACACCGTTAAAATTCTCTATATAAGTAGTTCCAAGCCCCTCTATAATGGCACTTACTCTAAGTATATAGATAGCATCACTTGGAAGTTTAAATGGCAAATCTCTTGTAGTCTCTAAGACTTCAAAAGCTAACTCTTGCATAGACTCACTGCTAAGATTTTCATTTGAAAATATCTCAAACATCTTAGCACTAAACTCCGCTAAAAGCTCAGTTGGAGCTTCATAAGCGATGGTTCCAAGTTTTTTGTTTGCTGCAATATAGCGTTCATAATCTTGCTCATTTGCAGCTTTTATAAGCTCGATGATGGCTACTCTTGCGTAGTTTGGAACACTCTTTACCATCCCAAAATCAAGAAGTATAAGCTCACCATCTTTAGAGACTAAGAGATTTCCAGGGTGTGGGTCAGCATGAAAGTAACCATTTATGAGCATCTGAGTCGTATAAAAATCAACAAGTTTTGCAATGATAGCCCTAAAGTCTATCTCATGCTCAAAGATACTCTCTTTATCATCAAACCTAAAACCCTCTTCAAAACTCATAACAAGTGCATCATCACTACAAAATTCTGGTAGCGGAACAGGAAACTTAATGCCTGCATCTTTATAGATGGATGAAAACTTCACTAAGTTACTCAACTCTTTAGTAAGGCTAACTTCTTCTTTTATCATCTTTGAAAACTCAACTATTACAGCTTCTATAGAGTTTTTTGTATGATGGGAAAAGAGAGGTTTAAAAAGAGTGTTAAAGCTTTTGATGATCTTAATATCTGCCATCACTTGGGAGTAGATGCTAGAGCGGCGAAGTTTTACCGCTACTTTTTGTCCTTCATGAGTAAAGGCTACATGAACCTGCCCAATAGACGCAGATGCAATAGGCTTGTCATCAAACCTAGCAAAAGAGTTCTCACTAAAGCTTCTTGTATAAACCTCATCAAACTCACTCTTTATCATAGGAGGAAGTGAGTCGTGGAGCTCTTTTAACTCATCTAAGTACTCTTTATCAAAAAAGTCTGAACGAGTAGCTAAAACTTGTGCTAATTTTATAAAACTCGCACCTAAAAAAATTATGGTCTCTTTTAACTCTTTTGGCTTCAATACTTTAAAACCTAAAAAACTCTTTTTCTTTTTTATAACCAGATAGATAGTAAGTAAAAAGTTAAAAACCTTGTAAACTCTTCTAGGCGAGTAGTACTTACGTGAGTCTATTTTAAATCCTCTTTTAGTTTTGCCAAGTCCTCTTTAGTAGCAAGTCCAAGCTCATCTATAACCTCTTTTAGAGTTGATTTTAACTGCTCTTTTACTCTTTGCTCTTCTTCTTTTCCTTTAGTCTCGATAGACTCTAAAAAACTCTTTGCATCTTTAGTTTTTATCTTACCCTCATCTTCAAGCTTTTTTAACTCATCTTCAACTTTTTGCTTTAAAATAACCGCCGCACCAATACCTGTGTGTAATAACTCTTTTAACATTTTTTATCCTTTGTACTTTTTACTTCTCATATCTTAGCATACTCATTGATACATTTAGTATATTAAAATCTTAGTTTAGATGGACCTATTTGCCCTCCTAAATATCTCTATAGCTTTTTTAGCAGCCTCTTTGTGTCTTAGCATCGGTTTTGGATAGTTTTTTATAGAGTTATTTAGAAGATACTCTTCATTGTGAAGATATTTTAAATCCAACTCTTTTAACTCTTTTATATGTTTTTTTATATAGATGCCATCTTTATCAAACTTTTTGCTTTGCAAATATGGGTTAAAAACTCTAAAATAAGGTTGTGAATCAACCCCAGTTCCTGCACTCCACTGCCACGATAAAACATTACTAGCCTTGTCAAAATCTAAGAGATGCTTTGCAAAAAAGCTCTCTCCCCACTGCCACGGAAGAAGCAAATCTTTTGTAAAAAAAGATGCAACAACCATACGGACACGGTTATGCATCTCTCCACTCTTTAGAAGCTCTCGCACTCCAGCATCTACGATTGGTACACCAGTTTTTGCCTCACAAAATATTCTAAACTTCTGCCCATCTTCTATGCCATTAAAACTATATTTGTAGTTTTTATGTTCAATATATGGCAGGTGAAAAAGCAAGTAAGCATAGAAATCTCTAAAGATAAGCTGCCTTACAAATGCTTCAGAATTCTCTAATGGCATTATGCGTCTTAACACCTCTCGGATGCCAATAGTTCCAAATCTCAGATCAACACTAAGATGCGAGCTTGCGTCAAGACTTAAAAAATCTCTATCTTCTTTATATCTAGGGAATTTTTTTACTAGATCTTCTAGCTTTTCATAGGGAGATATTATTTCAAGTTCTACTTTTTTAAAGCCAATATTTTGGATATTTAACTCTACTTTAGAGATATTTTTATCTGCATCTACTTTTAGCAAACCATCATAATCTAAACTAAAAAGAGTCTGTTTTGCTCTTGGGATGACATCTATGTTTTTACTCTCTAAGACGAGCTTTGCTTTTTTATAAAAAGGAGTAAAAACAAAATAGATAGTCCCATCACCCTTTAAAACTTCATTATGTCTAAAGATGTAAGTGTCTTGGATATATCTAAAGTGAAGTTTGTGAGAGACTCTTAAATCTCTCTCTTTTGCGTACTCATCATAATCTCCAGATGCAACAACCTCATCAAAAGCGTAGCTGCCAAGATGCTCAAATACATCATCAACACTCCCATAAAAAACCCTCAAATCAAGCTCAATTTTACGGAGTTCATGCTTTAATTTAACCACACTCTCATAGATAAAACTAACTCTTTTATCCTTCGTATCTAGCGCATCTAAAATATCCCTATCAAAGATAAAGATGGGTAGAACTTCCCCCTCGTAAGCCAGAAGTGGATTATCAGCTACTCTTAAATCTCGCCTAAACCAGAGAATCCTTCTCATTTTGTGCTTTTAATCTCTGAGCGAAGTGCTAACTCTTTTGGATATGGGTCCAAAAATTTCTGCTCTAGTAGATAGCTCACTTTATACTTTGTAGCGTAGAGTCTAAGTGTGCTAAGTGGAACTACAAGAGGTACGATTTTAGCCACATAATCATCTATCTGAGCATGGAGCATCTGCTTCTCAGAGCTATCTAAAAAGTTCTTTATAAATCCGCTCATGTGTTCAAGCACATTTCTAGTCTTACTCACGCTACTCTTTTGTGAGATTGCCATCTTAAAAAGTGCCTCATACTCAAGTAAAATCTCATCAAAACTCTTCTGCTCATGATTGCCTACAATCTGACCTAACTCTCTATATGTTTTCTCATCTTTTGATTGGAGCAAAAACTTGTAAGATTTGTGAAACTCTACTAACTTGCCCATCTTTGCATCTTCCTTAAACTCTTCAAAATCATCATAAGCAAAGAGTTGCATCACAAAGTTTTCTCTAAGCCAAGCATCACAGAGTCTGCCCTCTTCTTCCATAGGAAAGTAACCAAACTCAGCCCTGCACATTGAGGCAAAAACTCCATCATCCTTGCCATCTGCAAAACCATTTTCTAAGTAAACTTTAGAACTCATAAGCCCACAAGTAGGAGACTTTGACTTTAGTATAAGTCCGCGAATATTTTGCGATTTTATCTTTTGTAACTCCGCTCTAGCGTGCTCATCTAAGACTTGCGTTAAATCCTCTGCTGTTTTGTTTGAGATGATGCGAAGTGAGTTATCCTCAGTTCTTACCATTCTAATGGAGGGTCGTGGAGAAGAAAATGCGATATTTTCAGGACAAAAAGAGACAAACTCTGCATATTTACCAAGTTCCTCTACTACAAACGAGTCTCTTTTGTGTCCTTTGTCAAAACGAACTTTATCACCTAAAAGACAAGCTGAGACTGCAACTTTTATCACAACATCTCTCCTGCTGTTTTATGGTTTATCGGTCCTCTTGAGTGTCCGATTTTAGGAGCCTTAAGTATCGCATTGTGGATAAACTTTTTAGATACTTCTATGGATTCTTCAAGTGTTTTGCCTAGTGCCAAATTTGCAGCTATGGCATCTTGGTTGAGTAGTTTAGAGTTTGCTTTTGAGATAAAAACTGGGTCGAGTACTATTGGGATGTTTAAAGGTTTTATAATCTCTTTTGAGTAGAGCATTCCTATCTTTATAGCACTCACATCAAAGTCTTGTAAAACCGACTCTATCTGCTCTTTTACAAATAAAGCTTCTACTTCATAGATGTCACTAACGCCCATAGTGTTTTGTGCAGTAAGCACAGTTATAGCAGATGCTCCAAAAGCACCAAAAGCTTCAAATGTTTTAAGATCAGCTTGAATCCCAGCGCCACCGCTACTATCAGATCCCGCTATTGTTAGTACTAATTTCATGCTAGAACCTTGCTTTATTTTTTGTGATATTTTAACTTGTTTTATAAGAGTTGCATAGCTTTTTATAGATGATTTTTAAAACATTTTTTTTAGATCGATCATGCACTCTAACTTTTAAGTTCGTTATTAAATTAACTAGCACAGACTCTCACTAATCAACCAACATCAGCTTTATTACATTTTTGACTTCTTTTATATTTTTAGGTGATAATTTAATCTCGAGTTTTTTACAACTCTTTTTACTGATATAGTTCTTATCTGATCTAGCACTATAAAACTGTCTTTAGATAATTTTACTTGTGTTGGATAGTCTTTATTTGTTGATGTCATATGTGCGACTATTAGATTATCCTAGTTCATCTCATTTGAAGCACTTTTAAACTTCTCATCCCACCCTTCTCTAGGAGACTCTATAGTATCTAAGATAATCTGATTTCCTTTTACATGCAACTCAAACGCACTTAAAGATTTGAACATTTTTTAAAACACTAGCAGGGATTCTTATCCCCTTACTTGTGCCTATATCAATAAGAGAGATTTGCATAAAAACTCCTTTTTATAAATGGTTATATAATTGAACCCTCTGATTAATTTATAAACTAGATTCCGTGTCAAGCACGGAATGACGGGACACGCGTCATCCTGAACAAACAAACCGTCATCCTGAACAAACAAACTGTCATCCTGAACAAACAAACTGTCATCCTGAACAAACAAACCGTCATCCTGAACAAACAAACCGTCATCCTGAACAAACAAACCGTCATCCTGAACAAACAAACCGTCATCCTGAACTTGATTCAGGATCTACCTTAATAATTGTTCAGAGCACTCAATTATAATATTATTATATTTTTTTGTCTTATAGGAAGATTAAAAAGAGTTATTTATCTCTCTTGCACAAACTACGCCACTACTAAAAGCCCACTGAAAGTTATAGCCTCCAAGTTCTCCCGTTACATCAACAACCTCGCCTATAAAGTGTAAGTTTTTTATTTTTTTTGATTCTAGGTTTTTAAAGTCTAGCTCGCCTGATAAAACTCCGCCACGACAGACCTCAGCCTTAGTAAAACCAAAGTTACCAGCTGGAGCAAACTCATAGTTGTGAATGTTGCTAAGTTTCTCTCTTTGCTCTTTTATGATTTTTCTGCACTCTACATCTGAAACCTCTAAGGCTTTAAGTATAGCTACGCTCAATCTTTTTGGTAGAGGAATAACTGAACTTATAAGTTTTTTACTCCCCTTTATCAGCTCAAATATATCTGTATCTGGTAGAAAGTCTATAGAGATATTGCCTTTTTTCCAGTACAGAGATGCACTAAGGACTACAGGACCACTAATGCCTTTGTGAGCAAAGAGCAAATCCTCTTCTAAGACTCTATCTTCTACTTTTATGCGAGTAAAACAGCTAAGTCCGCTCAACTCTTTCATCCAAAACTGCTCTTTTTGAAGAGTAAGCCCTACTAGTGCTGGGGTAAACTCTTTTGTCTCGATACCAAAACTCTTAGCAATTTCAAGCCCAATCTCACTTGCTCCCAAAGTCTTGTAACTCTTTGCACCAGTTGCTACTACAACTCTTGAAGCTTTTATCTCGCCTTTGTTGGTTTTAACATAAAAGATTTCCTCTACTTTACTAACTTCTAAGATTTCAGTATTTAATAAAAAAGTGAGTTTTGAAGTGAGTTTTTTTAAGATATTTATAATCTCATCAGATGAGTCTTTGCAAAAGTAGTAACGGTTTTTTCGCACAACTGGACTAAGTGAGTTTTGCTTTAAAAACTCCAACAAATCATCTCTGCTAAAACGACTCAAAACACTTGAAATAAGCTTCTCATCTCCATCAAAGTTTCTCTGGCTCATTATGGTGTTTGTGATATTACACTTACCACCACCAGAGATTTTAAGTTTTTGTGCAACTTTAGCATTAACATCGATGATGCCAACACTTAATTTTTTGCTCAAATGAGCCCCACACATCAAAGAACTAGCTCCTCCGCCGAGGATTAAAACATCATATATTTTCATGGGCGTATTGTAGCATCTAATTGATATGTAACACTAAAACGAACAAGTCCGTTCTAGTGGCAGGGACTCGCCGTCCCTACAACCCCCTAAAGCTACGAAAAACAAGTTTTCGAGAATTACAACACTAAAACGAACAAGTCCGTTTTTATAAAAGCTCGTAACATCAGTTGTGAAGTTAGATATAATTACGAAAATTTTTACAAAAGTAGTAGTAATGAGCAACAAACTCCATATAGTCTCTCTTGGATGCACTAAAAACCTTGTCGATACTGAAGTTATGATGGGCAAACTTCAAAACTTTACACTAACTGATGAACAGGGCGAAGCTGATGTTATCATTGTAAATACTTGTGGTTTTATAGATGCGGCTAAAGAGGAGTCCATAAACACTGTTTTATCTCTTCATGAAGCAAGAAAAGAGGACTCTGTCTTGGTTATGGCAGGATGCCTTAGCGAGAGATATAAAAAAGACTTAGCCGCTCAAATGCCAGAGGTTGATATCTTTACTGGTGTTGGCGATTATGACCGCATCGATGAACTACTACAAGAGAAAAAGAGTCGTTTCTCAGATGAAGTTTTTCTTATAGATGGTAGCGAAAGAGTGGTTACTGGGTCTAGCTATCACGCCTACATAAAACTCTCAGAAGGGTGCAACCAAACTTGTAGTTTTTGTGCAATTCCCTCTTTTAAAGGAAAACTAAACTCCCGTAACCTTGACTCCATCGCAAAAGAGGTAGAGGGTTTAGTAGCTAAAGGTTATTATGACTTTAGTTTTGTCTCACAAGATAGCTCTTCATATCTAAGAGACCAGAATATCAAAGATGGTCTAAGTCTGCTTATACAGCGTATAGAGCTTATAGAGGGCGTAAAAAGTGCTAGAATCCTCTACCTCTATCCATCAACGACAACTATTTCACTTTTAAAAAACATAGCAAAGAGTGAGATTTTTCACAACTACTTTGATATGCCTATCCAACACATAAACGATGAGATGTTAGGTTTGATGAAAAGAGGTTTTGGCAAAGAAAAAACACTACAGCTTTTAGATTTTATGAAGAGCTTGCCAGGTGCATATTTGAGAACTAGTTTTATAGTTGGGCATCCAAAAGAGACTCAGGAGATGTTTGATGAGATGACGGAGTTTGCATCTTCGTTTGGTTTTGATAGGATAAATGTCTTCTCATACTCCGATGAAGAGACAACTCCAGCTTATGATATGAGTGATAAAGTCTCAGAAGAGACTATCTCTCTAAGAGCTCAGATGCTAGGCGATATAGCTTCAAAAGTAGCAAAAGAGTCTTTACAAAAAAGAGTCGGACAGGATACAAAAATTGTCATCGATAAAGAGAGTGATGAACATGAGTATCTTCTAAGCGCAAAAGAGCTTATGTGGGCACCTGAGATTGATGGTGAAATCTATGTAAATGATAGAACACAGGACAAAGAGCTAGAGTTTGGTAAAATCTATAAAGCAAAGATAACTGAACTTATAGGCGACACTTTAACTGCAACAGTTGACAACTCTTTTGGAAGTGGGGCTTCAGTCTCGCAACTTATAAGCAACACTCTAACAGTTGAGGACAAAGAGTAAATCTTATGCTTGAGAATTCTACTCTGTACCAATTAAGGGGCAAAAAAAACCTCTTGGCATTTTCAGGCGGAGTTGATTCTTCAGCCCTTTTTTTTCTACTATTGAATGAAAATATAGAGTTTGATATCGCTATAGTTGATTACAAACAAAGAGAACAAAGCGAGCTAGAAGTTAGTTACGCTAAAGGGTTGGCATCAAGATACAATCTCTTCTGCCACACCCTTGAGGCTCCTAGCATTGAGTCTAACTTTGAAGCAAAAGCTAGAGAGATAAGATACGATTTTTTTGAGTCTCTTATAAGAAAACACTCCTATGACAACCTAATAACTGCCCATCACTTAGGCGATAGATTTGAGTGGATGCTGATGCAGTTTTGCAGAGGTGCAGGTTGTGCTGAGATGGCTGGAATGCAAAAGTTGCAAAAAAGAGATACCTACACTTTAGTTCGTCCACTTCTGCATCTTGACAAAAGTGAACTATATGCTTATCTCAAAAAAAGTGATATAAAATACTTTGAAGATGAAACAAACAGAGATAAAGAGATAAAAAGAAACTATTTTAGGCATAGACATACAAATGTTCTTTTAGATAAGTATCTAAGTGGCATCAAAAAGAGTTTTGAGTATCTTGATGCTGATAGAGAGGCACTTGTTCCTGAGATTAAAATAGAGCATATAAAAGAACTCACTTATTTTAAATCCACAAACAATACCCGCTCAGATATCTTTATAATAGATAAAATACTAAAGACAAAGTCTTATATGCTTAGCTTTGCTGAGAGAGAGTTACTTCGTGAGCAAAGTAGCTTAGTCGTAGGTAGAGAGTTTTTAGTTTGTCGTATGGGTGAGTTTGTCTTTGTATCGCCATATTTAGATGCAAAAACTCCTATGACTAAAGAGTTTAAAGAGGAGTGTAGAGTTATAAAAATAGCACCTAAGATGCGTCCATATCTCTACAAAAACAGAGACACTTTTGCGAAAGTAAAAGAGCTACTACTGTGATACTTTTTTGTTCTTATAGACTCTCATAGTAAAAGAAGAACTTATAAGTTCATGATCTCGCTTAAACTCTATGGGAAAGTTAACACCTATAATCCAGTCAGCTTTATTGACAGCATCTAAAAAGTTATAAAAACTCTGTGGAGAGTTTATAGATGAAGTTGTATTTACCTCATAAACACTAAATTCATCCTCATCGCTTAGCTGTTTTTGTTTTGATAGTTCTAAAGATATAAAGTAATTTCTAAATTGCTTTTGAAACCTTGCAGAGTTAAAAGAGTTATCAAAAGAGGTTATGATATGAGCATTTTCTGACTGTAACTCTTTTAGTCGCTCTAAAGTCTTCTCTGTAAACTCTTCATATCTTCTAAGCTCCATTGCCTCTTTATTTAGTATACCTCTTTGTTCTCTATAGTTTTTTCCCTCAGGTATAAGAACTAAAAATGAAAATATTAGCACAAAAAGAAGCAGTATAATCGATAAAAAAAGAAGGTATAAACTCTGTTTTGTAATATTAATCTTCATCACCTACCTCCTTTTTTTCCTCATAGCTAGGAGACTCTAATGCTAACTCTTCTTCATCTATATAGTTTGTTGAGACAAACCTTAGCCAGCCGTTATCACTCTCATAAAAACTACTATAAGTCCTATGAAAGATAGAACGAAGAGGAGCTTGAAGCATAAAGTTATACACATCTTTGTTAGGTGTTACACCATGAAGTATAAGCCCATTTTTTAAAAGTGTAGCTTGTGAGAGGGTTATCCTTTGTGGCACAAGGTCAAAGAGGTTTGCAATGGAGTCTTTTAACACTGTATTTTTGGTTGAAATTCTCTCACTTAGAAGTACCTCTTTTTCTATAAAAGTTATTTGTGCGTTCATCTTTTGTACGCTTGACTCTAGTTCAAGCATCTTTTGGTCTATATCTTTTTTATTTTGGGCAAATCTATAATCTTTAAAAAGTAAAAAAGAGTAGGTTAAAAAAAGCATAAGAAGTGTGATGGTAAAAAAGCTAAAAATAAGATGCAACTCTGATGATATTACACTTTTTTTGCGTGGTTTTATGTAGCTATACTTCATTTTAGCTCTGCCTTTGCAAGGTCAATAATCTCACTGCCTAAGTCTATATGTCTAACAAAAACACTAAAAAACATCTCTTCTTCAAGATAAGTTTTTAAGTCACTACTTACGCCTACCGCATCGGCAATATAAACAGTCTCTATAAATTTGCTTTGATATTTGGAGTCTTTATAAAATCTATTTACAGAGCTTTGAATAGCTAAAAATCTTTGATAATCCTCATTGAAGCTACTTGGATCCTGAACTAAGAGCTCCTCCTCTTCATCTAAAAATTCATCATCTTGAGACTGTGCAAACTCATCTATCTCATCTATAGTATCAAGATCTTCAATATCTCCAAAATCATCCAAACCATCGATGTCACTCATAGCATCAATATCATCTAAATCAATACTAGAGCCCAAATCAAGGTCAATTTCTTCATCTGATGAGTCCATCATCAACTCATCTTGATTGTTGTCATGTTCAATATTTAGGTGCTCTGCAAACAAGAGTTTACAATTATCAAAAACACCTAGTGTTATATAGCTATTTTCTACAAGAACAAAGAGTCCTAGGTGAGAATCTATCTTGTCTTTAAAAAAGCTAGACAAAACGCTAAAAGAAGAAAATATAAAATCAACACCAACTTGTGCATAAGTTTTTTTGATTGTCTCAATATCTGATGCGGATGTGTAGTAAGCCCAACCATTTTTATGACACATCATTTTTGAAGCACTAAAGTCACCAAAGGTAGACATATCTTTAGTTGAGCATGTTGGAATAGCACCTTGCTCCTCTGAGTAGTCTAAAACACAGATATAAGAAAAAGGTGACTCACCTATAAAAGAGTCTATATACTCTTTGATTTTTTCTCCAAACTCTGTAGAGTCAAAACTTTTGTGATAGTTTTTAGGTGTGTGTTTTCTACTGCTTATATGAATGTAGACAACACTCTTTGAGCGTTCAATAACAATAGCTACAAATATCTTGCTGTATATGGATTCAAAAAGTTTGCCGAGCACTATTCATCTCCACATAGAGGATGTGCTTTGTTATAGTTTTGTTGTTTCAATGCACTGCCTAATTTTGTATATATTTGTGTAGTAGCCATACTAGAGTGTCCTAGAAGTTCACTAACATCAGCAATAGATGCACTACTATTTAGTAACTCTGTCGCATAAGAGTGACGAAGTTGATGCGGCGACACTTTTAACCCCACTCTTTTAAAGACTTTATTAACCCTATATCTTAGAGTGTTTTGGCTTAATCTTTCATCATTTGCCTCAAAAAGAAATATTTTTGGGGAGTTTTTTGTTAAATAATCATCTATAAGTTTCTTAGTTGATTTTAAAAGTGGCACATCCCTATGCTTATCTCCTTTACCCAAGACTCTTATCCATTCGCTTGAGATATCACTTAATTTTAAAGCCGCAAGCTCAGATATTCTAAGCCCTAGGGAGTAGAGCATCACAACGATTAGAGTCTCGTATTCATCCGCATGTTGTAGTGCCTCACTTATATGTTTATGCGATATAGGTTTTGGCAAAGTTTTTGCCACCTTAATGCTCTCATCTGCTTTTAAAAATACACTCATCTCATTATCATTTAAGAACTCTACAAAGCCTCTTATGGCACTTAATTTTTTACTTATACTTTTAGGATTTAGTTTTGCTATTTTTATACGATACGGCATAAGGTTAATGATGATTTTATCATCTTCTTCAAATATTTCTACGTATCTTAAAGCCTCTTTTATAGCCTCATCATAGCTCTTTATGGTCAAATCTGAGTAGCCTCTAAAATCTTCTAAATGCTCTAAGAACGCTACTCTTTTTTTACTTACTGACTTTTTCAAGTAACTTCTCAAAATCTTTATGATATTTTGCCGCTTGTTTTACTAACTCCTTATCGGTTACAACACTTGGAGCTAATTTTTTATATGAACTTATCATTATCTCACAGATGGTTCTTATCTTCGCTTTATCAGCGTTAGAGATTACTTCATGCGTGGCAATTTTGTTTATATCTTGCATAAATGCTCTTGCTTCTTCTATGTAAGTTACATATTTAAGTGAGGTAATAGACTGGGCCATCACAGTTGAAGCCATACGATTATATATATCCATACTAAAGGCTTCTTTTGCAAAGACAAGAGCTTCTTTATACTCGCCTATTTCGTAGTAATATTTTGCTTTTAATGATTTTTCATAGGATGGGTTTATAAGAAAATAGAGTGCCATAAAAAGAAGTAGAAAGAAAGCTACAGCTAGGATCAGTACTCTACTTCTCATAATTATCTAACCTCTTTTTTAAAAAAGTTCTAGCCTCTTCCATCCCTGTCCCACTTATATCCAATGGTTCTGATGCCCAAAAATGTATGGTCCCAAAGGGTTTAGGGATTATAAACTTGTCCCAACTCTTAAGCTTCCAGAATTTAGTTGGAAGTATGCGAACTAAGACAACTTTAGCCTTTGTTTTTTGTGACATTACTATTATACCATCTGCTACTTCATGTCTTGGACCTTTTGGACCATCAGGTGTTATTCCAATATCATAACCAACTTTTAAAGATTTCATAGCTTGCAAAAGAACTCTTGCTGCATTTTTGTGTGTAGATCCTGTTATTGTCCCTAGCCCAAAGTATTTTATAGTTTTTGAGATTAGCAGCCCATCAAAGTGAGGCGATATTAAAACTTTTGCATATGGAGTTTTTCTGTAGTAAGAGTAGAGATATGGAAGCATAAGAAGCTCTCCATGCCAACAAGCAAAAATAGTTGGTTCATCTCCTATGGTCGAAGGAGCATGAAACTCTTTTTTGTTTGTTAGATATAAGAGGCGTATAAATAGCGACGCTATAAAAGGTACAGCTATCAAGGCGATATAACGAAACAGCTTTTTAAGCAACTATTTCTCCCTCTAAGATTGTCCTTGAGATTGATGTTATCAAAACATCTCTAAACTGTCCTAAAAGCTCATCAGAGCCTTTTACTTTAATAACAATATTATCATCACTTCTACCACTCACATAGTAGTCTTGGATAAGATCTTCAAAGTACACTCTGTAAGTCTTTCCTAAAGAGGTAGCATTTATCTCATCTAAAATCTCAGTATGAAGATTCTGAAGGGTTGTTAGCCTTTGTGATGCAACGCTTTGATCAACTGTATTTGTAAAGTGCTCAGCTTCCGTCTCCGGTCGAGCCGAATATTTAAAAGAAAAAATCTGGTTAAATCGAACTTGACGCATAACATCTAAAGAATCTTCAAAATCTTCATCACTCTCACCTGGAAAAGCAACAATAATATCAGTAGATATGCTAACCTCTGGGCACTCTTTACGAAGTTTTTCTACACGATTTAAAAACCACTCTTTTGTATAGCCTCGCTTCATCTCTTTGAGTACTTTAGTAGATCCACTTTGAAGTGGCATATGCATGGATTTGCATATCTTAGGATTAGTAGCGAATTCTTCTATAAACTCATCGTCCATGTGAAAAGGGTGTGGAGATGTAAATCTAATACGCTCTAGCCCTTCTATCTTTGAAAGTCTTCGAAGCAGCTCTGTAAAGTTTACCTTTTCATGTTCACCTGAAAATCTACGTCCGTAGTTATTTACATTTTGACCTAAAAGAAAGATCTCTTTTGCTCCAGAATCAACTGCTTTTTGAGCTTCATTTAAAATAAGTTCATCAGGGATAGAGATCTCATCGCCACGAGTTTTTGGAACTATGCAGTATGTACAAGATTTATCACAACCGATGGATATATTGATAAAAGCTTTATAGGGGGATGTTCTAAAGTCGTTAAAAGCAAATTCGCTCTCATCGTAGTTTATATCTATCTCAACTGCTTTATCTTTGTGTAAAACTTCACTGATTTTAGAGACATTTCTAGCACCTAGTACAAAGTTTACATATGGTGCTCTTTTTATAATCTCTTCGCCTAGATGCGATGCTGTACAACCACAAACACCAATCTTCGCATCTGGCTTTTTCTTCTTGTTAAAGACTCCTAACTCTGAGAAAAGTTTAGAGACAGGCTTTTCTCTTACTGAACAAGTATTTATCAAAATAAGATCAGCATCTCTAAAGTCAGATACACTCTTGTAACCTTCTTTCTCTGTAAGCTCAGCTATCATATGCTCACTATCTCGTGAGTTCATGGCACAACCTAGAGTCTCGATAAATAACTTTTTACTCATAGTCTTTAGCTAATAATATGTACTTGATACATATACTCACCGTCTGAGAGACCATATTTTACTTCACTCATATAAAAACTCTTACCTTTTTGCTCAAAATGATCTTGAAGCTCTAGCAAATCTTTGTGAGAGTTCTCTTTATCAAAATAAAAAATCATACTCCCCTCTTTCTCAACACTAGCCTCTAATTTATCTAAATCAACTTTTTTTGGTTTTGTCTCGATATCTGTTCTTGCAAATTTTAAATCCATCTCTCTATTTCCTTTAATTTATTTCATAAATTTAAGGGAACCTTTTCCCTATTCATTTATCACGCCAAAGGAAGTAATTCCTTTGACTACGCTAACGCTTGGTTTCCCTCGGCGGGAAGCCCTCGGCACTAGTGCCTCTTCCTTAATTTTATTTCATAAATTTAAGGGAACCTTTTCCCTATTCATTTATCACGCCAAAGGAAGTAATTCCTTTGACTACGCTAACGCTTGGTTTTCTCACAGAGAGTCTTACGACAAGCTTCAGCGCAAGGCTCTCGCAACCTTGTTGCTCTTGGATGATAACTTATATTACTCCAAAGCATCTCATCTAACGCTTTTTGCAAAACTTTGGAACCCCAAACTTGTTCGGGGCCATTAGTCTTTAATGTCGCACAAGCCTAAAACAAGTTCGAGATTACAAATACCCACATCACTAAAAGTGATTATTTTACTACTATTAAAAAGTCTTGCATTATATATGAAAACTACTAAAAGTCATATTAAAGATAATTTTAGATATAATCTCATACTTCATAAGAAATCCCAAACAAATATTATTGCAACTGTTTTTTATGAGACTTAAAAAAACCATTGCTTATGCAAAAATCAAGGAAGTTGATATGGAAAAAATTTTAGATATTGTTGATGCTATTGCACATGAAAAAGGTCTTCAACCTGATAAGGTTATAGAAGCTCTAAAGACTGCTTTTATTCAAACTGCAAAAAGAGTTATTGATAAAAGATTTGCTTTTGAAGCTAATATAGATAAAGCAAAAAGAAGTGTGGATATTGTTCAAACTATCACAGTTGTAGCTGACGATGATGAGAGACTTCAAGATGAAGAGATTGCTCCTGCGTACATATCTTTAACTGATGCGAAAGAGTATGATGATCAAGTAGAACTTGATGACCAACTTCAAATCCCACATGACCTAGAAGAGTATGGAAGGACTGCTGCATCGCATCTTCATCGTGAGATAGAGTATCATGTTCAAAGGCTTGTAGAAGATGAGCTTTTTAACAAATACAACTCTAAAATAGGTACACTTGTAAATGGTCGCGTAACTAGCGTTGACTCAAACAATGCTACATATATAGAGGTAGATGAAGTTCGTGCAGTTTTGCCAATGAAGAGTCGTATAAAGGGTGAAGTATTTAAAAAAGGGGATCATCTAAAAGCTGTTGTTCGCCGTGTTATAATGGATAAAGAAAATGGTATCCAAATAGAACTATCTCGTACTTCTCCTAAATTTTTAGAAGAGCTTTTAGCACTTGAGGTTCCTGAGATTGCTGATGGAGCAGTCATCATTGAAAAAAGTGCAAGAATCCCAGGAGAGAGAGCTAAAATAGCACTCATAAGTACACATCCTCAAGTCGATGCAGTCGGTGCTACTGTTGGTGTAAAAGGTGTTAGAATCAATGCGGTTAGTCGTGAGCTTATAGGCGAAAACATTGACTGTGTTGAGTACACAACTATACCTGAGCTTTTTATCTCAAGAGTTATGTCTCCTGCTATTATCTCTCATGTTGAGATAATTAAAGATGAAAATAAAGAGCCTCAAAAAGCCATCATAACACTACCAGCTGATCAAAAATCAAAAGCCATAGGCAAGAGTGGTATAAATATCCGTCTTGCATCTATGCTAACTGGCTTAAACATAGAACTTGTAGAAAACGATGAAGTAACAGATGAACAAGGTGAAACACAAGAATCAAAAGATGGTGTTGGTGCACTAGAGGCACTGTTTTCATAATTTAAAATGCAAAAGGGACTTGTCCCTTTTGCTAAGCTAGCCGCTTAGGCACTAAAATTTGCCTCTTTCGAGGCAGAGATAAATTCCTAAAAAAATTCTCTTCTTCCATCTCTTTTGAGACTATGAAATAACTATAGTTTTATCCCGGAAGTGGGACTTCTAGGAACGCTAACCAATGGCGTTCTCCACGATGAGTCCCGCAAAAAGGCGAGGCTAAAGCCTCACTTCCAGAAGATCTGACAAACTGCTATCGTTCTCAAAGTGTGGGTTCCTTCACACTCTCTGCATAGAAATGCTTATATAATCCTCATTCTAGTATAAGTTCTAAATTAAGCTTTTACCCGCGTTTGATGTATGGGTTTAGTTTTAGTAAAATCAAATCCGCTATCATATTTCCCAAAAGTGTCAAAAAAGCTGTTATTATCAAAGTTCCCATTATTATGGGATAGTCACGGCTCAGCGCACTCATAAAAAAGAGTTGTCCCATTCCATCTATACCAAAGATAGACTCTAAAATAACACTCCCACCAATAAGCCCGGGAAGAGATAATCCAAGAAGCGTGATGATTGGAGGTAGTAGATTTGGCAGTATATAGTAGCGAAGCAGTTGCCTTTGTGAGAGCCCACGAGAGAGTGCAAAAAAGTAGTAATCACTCTTTAGTATCTCAAGAGTTAGTGAGCGGACATAGATTATCATACTTCCAAGCCCTACAAATATCATAACACCAACTGGCAACACTAGATGCCAAGCCATATCAGTATAATAAGCAAATCCCTCTTTAGGTTCAATAGAGTGAAGTCCAGCGATAGGAAAAAGATTTAGATTTAGAGATAAAAATATAATAAACAAAAGTGCTAAATAAAAAGATGGCATAGAAAAAGAGACTAAAGATATTTGACGGATAATATAGTCTGCTTTTTTCTCATACTCTAGTGCCGCTTTTATCCCAAGATATAGAGAGATAATAAAGACTGCAACAAGAGCTATTGAGTTCATAATTAGTGTGATAGGGAGTCTCTTTAATATCTCACTACTAACATCCTGACCAGTTACAAATGAGATGCCAAAGTTTAGTGTGAGTATATTTTTTATCCAGTCTAAGTATTGAGCTGTGAGAGATTTGTCTAAGCCATATACCGCTTTTAACTGTTGTATCGCTTCTTCTGTCATGTTAGGATTTAACTCTCCAGCTGCAAAAAAACTATTTGGTGCAGCGTGAATCGCTAAAAATGAGATGATTGATATAAGTAGTAACATAAAGATTATATAAAAGAATTTTTTTATCATAAGAGAGATTATATCGAAATTTTAACTCTTCTTAAAATAGAAAAAAGAGTTAAAAACTTCTTAGAAACTAGCAGAGATTGTAGCTACAACACTATCTTGCTTCTTAGTCTTAGAAGCTTCAAAATCCATTTCAGTATATGCAAGACTAAAGTCATAACTAGAGATAGTTTTAGTAACACCAACAAGATAATAAACTCCTATATGTTCATACTTACCAACACTTGCATCTAGGCTGATATCCATAGGTAAAGCAAGAGAAACATAAGCTTCATACACATCTTCTAGATCTCCATCATCAGTTTTTATACCTAGGTTATATTTTGCTCCGATTTCAACTACTTCAAAATCATAACTAAGTCCTAAATACGCTTCACTAAAGTTTAGCGCTTGTGAGTCGTTTGGATAAGCATAATAAATGTATCCTATATCATACCCAACTCCATAAACTTCGTTTTTATATCCTGCATAAGCATCAAGTTCCATAGAAGCATCGCTTCCTTCATAACTAACACTAGAACCCCATGTTCCAAGATATAGACCTTTATAATCCAAGTCAAATCCACCCCCAATTGCAGGTAAATTTTCACTTTGAGTCATACCTCTCCATATGTAGTTACTAGTTAATGCTATATTTGCACTTACTTTAACTCCTGACACTATACTATCAGCATATACGCCTGTAGTTGCTACTGCTGCTAATAAACTAATTACTACCTTTTTCATTTTTTCCTTATTTTATAAATTTAGGAGAAGCTATTAAACCGCTTGGCTACCAGTTTCACCTGTTCTGATTCTAACAATCTTCTCAATATCAGAAATAAAGATTTTTCCATCTCCAATTTTTCCAGTTTTTGCAGAGTTTATAACAACTTCAACAACCTTATCAACATCCTCATCATTTACAACTATATCAAGTTTGATTTTTGGAATAAAATCAATTGTATACTCAGCACCGCGATAAAGTTCACTATGTCCTTTTTGTCTTCCGTAACCTTTTACTTCAAACACAGTCATACCTGTAATACCTATCTCAGCTAAAGCAACCTTTACATCCTCAAGCTTAAAAGGTTTGATTATAACTTCCATCTTTTTCATATTTTACTCCTACTATAAATTTGTTTAATCTGCTTAATGTCTTTTAAACTCTGGATACGCTTCAAGTCCAAGTTCATGTATATCAAGACCCTCTGTCTCTTCTTGTTCACCTACTCTTAATCCTAAAAGCATATCCAAGACTTTCCACACAAAAAATGAAGTTGTAAAAACAAATGCACCTATAACTAAGACACCTATAAGTTGTGGCATAAATTTACCATTACCAAAGATGCCTACAGCCAAAGTTCCCCAAATACCTGCTACTAAGTGAACTGAAAGCGCACCAACTGGGTCATCAAGTTTTAGCTTATCAAAAAAAGGTACTGCAAATACTGCTAAAGTTGCACCAACTGCTCCAACTGTTGTTGCATACCCCATACCAGTATTAGGAGCTGCTGTGACAGAAACAAGACCAGCCAATGCACCATTTAAAACCATTGTCAAATCAACTTTTTTGTATAAAAGCTGAGTAAGTGCTACTGCTGCTATAGCTCCTACAGCTGCAGCCATATTTGTAGAAGCCATTATCGTAGCGATTACATCTATATCATTGCTTGAACCCATGGTCAGTTGAGAAGCCCCATTAAAACCAAACCATCCCATCCAAAGTATTAGTGTACCTATAGTTGCAAGTGGCATATTTGATCCAGGAATTGGTCTAACATGACCCTCTTTGTCATACTTACCTTTTCTTGCTCCAAGGATTATTACACCAGCTAGTGCCGCCCATCCACCTACTGAGTGAACTATTGTAGAACCAGCGAAGTCAGAAAAACCTTCTATTAGACCTCCCAAAGATGTGCCACCCCAACTCCAGTGACCTTGAATAGGATAAATCACAGATGATAATATAACTACAAATATCAAAAATGGCCATAGTTTCATTCTCTCAGCTAACGTCCCTGAAATTACAGATGAAGCAGTTGCAACAAAGACAACTTGAAAGAAAAAATCTGCCATTACAGAATGACCTAAACCTTCACTTGTAAAACCACTAAGGGCAAAGCCTCCACCCATGAATGAGCTTCCCTCGCCATACATTAGGTTATAACCTATAAAATAAAACATAATACAGCTCAAAGCATATAAGGCTACATTTTTTGTCAAAATAGTCGCTGTATTTTTACTTCTTGTTAGTCCAGCTTCAAGCATAGCAAACCCTGCTGCCATCCACATAACTAATATGCCACCAAACAACATTAAAAAACTGTCTAAAATATACTTAATATCTGTGAAACTTTCCATTTCATCTCCCTTACTTGACATCTAAAAATTATATCATCAATTGAGTATTATTTATACATATAAATGAGTATTTTATATACAGTCTTATAGCTTAAATAGTTTATGATAAAATTAGACATGAAAAATTTTATAGCATTATCAGAATCTTCAAAAAAAGCTCTACATGTTGCAAAAATGTCAGCGGGCTTGCCAGTTAATATTTTAATATATGGTGAAGTTGGTGTGGGAAAGAAAACTTTAGCTAAGGAAATTTTACAAAATTGTGAAAGTTTTGAAGCTTTAGAGATAGAGAAGTTGATACTAAATAAACAACTAGATATACATAGTTTCAAATCTTTGATGATTTTTAATATTGATTCTCTTATAAATAAAAAACAATTTTTCCAAAAGTTAAAAACTGTAAGAGTTATAGCTACAGCCTCACCAAACTATAGAGATGATTTAAACACATTTCCTATTCAGATTAAGTTAGAATCTTTATCTAAGCGAAAAGAGGACTTAGAGGAGTTGACTAGCATCTATATAAATGAGGCAAATAAAGTCTATTTCTCCAATAAAAATGTAGCTGATGTAAAGATAGATATATCTAAAAATGGAGTTTCTTTAAAACAGTCTATATATAAAAGCATTTTACTCAACTCTATTTCTAAGGATGAACTTATGGATATTTTATATACATATTTTATAAATGACTTAAAAAATAAAAAAAACTCCTATAAAGATTTATTAGAAATTTTTGAAATCCCACTTTTAAGGGCATCTAAAGAGACATATAAATCTCAGGTTCAGATGGCAAACCATTTAGATATAAATAGAATGACGCTTAGAAAAAAGCTAAGTAGTTATTTTGAAGTAGATAAAAATGTATAGTGATAACTTTTATAAATCATTTATTAATGAATCTATAAATCCTTTTATTCTATTTAACAATGAGGGTAAACTTCTCGATTTCAACTATGAGGCTGAAATTCTTTTTAATAGTATATCTCCTAAAGAGATATTTGAATTAACTTTAAAACACTCACCTTACAACTTTGGATTTGAGAGAAAATATATCCATCTAAAATATGCAAAGATGAAATATTATGCGATTCTTATAGGGTATCTAGATGATGAACATATAGCTATAGAGTTGTATAAGCAAGTAGATATAGAAAAAGAGGTAGCTAAAATTGAAGATGTACAACAAACAAATATTTTTAGTCTTATAGATATAGCAAAAAATACAAACTTTGACTTTACAAAAACAACTATCACTGGAGAGTACGATACATCGATACCTGAGATAAAAGTCAATATAAACAATTTTTTGCTTACTCTAAATGAATGTTTTAAACTCTTTATAGAGTCAAAGCAGGTTAAAATTTCCGTCCATGTAAAAGTTGGAGAATATGAGGTCATAGATGCTAAGAGGTATAGCATTGCATATATAAAATGTAAAGCCAATACCCCTATAGAAGCGAGCCACAATTTAGAAAGACAAGCTTTAAAGTCTCATATAAATGTATTTGAAATCAATGGTTATATAAAACTGGAATTTCCAATGATTTTATAACCATTATATTCGTAAAACTACTTACGAACATCCCATGAAAAGACAGTTTTACCATCTCCGTTGGTCTCAGCAGCTGCCATCCCCATGATGTTATATCCACTATCAACATAGTGAATTTCACCAGTCACACCAGATGCTAAGTCGCTTAATAGATACATAGCAGAGTTTCCAACCTGCTCAGTTGTGACATTTTTCTTTAGAGGTGAATTTGTTTCATTCCAATTAAGAATCTGTTTAAAATCACCTATCCCAGCAGCTGCGAGCGTTCTTATCGGTCCTGCTGAGATTGCATTTACTCTTTGACCCTTTTTACCTAAATCTACCGCCATATATCTTACACTTGATTCTAATGCAGCTTTAGCAACACCCATAACATTGTAGTTTACTATGTACTTAGGACCACCTAGATATGAAAGTGTTAGTATAGATGCATCATCTGATAAAACGCCCTCTAAGCGGTTTGTTAAGTCGATAAATGAGTATACAGAGATATCCATAGCGATCCCAAACGCTTTTTTAGAAGTCTTTATAAAAGGCTCACTCAATGCTTCTTTTGGTGCAAATGCAACAGAATGAACTAAAAAGTCAATCTTTCCAAAGTCTTTTTCAACTAACGTAGCGATTCCTGCCATATGTTCTTCATTTGAGACATCAAGTTCATAAATTTTATCACTTCCAAACTCTTTTGCAATTGGCTCAACTCTTTTTTTGAGTGCATCATTTAAGTAAGTAAAAGCCATATGTGCGCCCTGCTCATGACAAGCTTTTGCTATTCCATAAGCTATTGATTTATTATTTGCAAGACCTACAATAAGACCTTTTTTACCTTTCATTATCATACTTTTATTTCCTTTAATTTATTTCATAAATTTAAGGGAACCTTTTCCCTATTCATTTATCACGCCAAAGAAACTAGTCTCTTTAGCTACGCTAATACCTCAAGGGTACTTCCTCTAGGCGCACTATATTTCTCACAGAGAGTTTTACGACAAGCTTCAGCGCAAAGCTCTCGGCACCAGTGCCTCTTAAATAATGTTTTTACATATATTGGAACCTCAAATTTGTTCGAGACTAAACTACTTTAAAGTGCTTCTCTCTCCACACTCTTAGAACTTGGGAATGAGAGCAAATTTTACGCCTTTTGGAAGTAAGGCTTTAGCCTCGCCCTGTAGGGCCTTAAAGTATTTCTGCGAGGCCTAAATCACTTCCGAGTTGTTTCACAGTCTTAGAGTAAGTGTAACGAGTGCTAACCACTCAATCCTTGTGCTATTTCACACATTGTGCAAAAGTCTTCTACATTTAGTGCAGCACCTCCTACTAAGATGCCATCAACTGCATCTATGCTTAAAACTTCTTTGGCATTGTTTACTTTTACACTTCCACCATAAAGAAGTGGAGCAGGTAATTTTTTCTTTAGCTCTTTATGAAGTAACGCTATATCCTCGCTAGTTGGAGTAAGTCCTGTACCTATTGCCCAAACTGGCTCATAGGCTATTATAAGGCTCTCATAGTTTGAATCTATGCCCTCATACTGTTTTGAGATATACTCCATCATATATTCAAATCCAGCTTCTCTGACTTCAAGAGGTTCTCCTACACAATAGACTATCTTAAACCCGAGATTTTTATAAAAGTTAAATTTATTTACAATCTCTTCTTGCGTCTCACCTAATATATGTCTTCTCTCGCTGTGACCGATGAGGATGGTTTTTATGCCAAATTCATCAAGATGCATACTTCCTATCTCTCCAGTAAATGCGCCACTACTAGTTCCATAAGCATTTTGAGTGCCTATTATAATTTTTCCATCATGAGCATTTAGGGAAGTTGGAGATGGAAATACCATAACTTCTTGAGTGATACTATTTTCATTTAAACATGATTCTAAATTTTTAAGATATTCTAGTGTCTGTGCTCTAGTTAAGTTTGTTTTTAAATTTGCTGCAATTATCATTTTAAGCCTCTTTATTAACAATTAAAGGCTCAACACCTGGAAGCATTTTTCCCTCTAAAAGTTCTAGTGATGCTCCACCGCCTGTAGAGATAAAACTCATCTCATCATCTACTCCAATTCTTTGAACAAGGTCAGCTGTATCTCCACCACCAACTACAGTTGTAGCATAACTATCAGCTACAAAGTTAGCAATTTTACTAGAACCTCTTGCAAATTTTTCCATCTCATATACACCCATTGGTCCATTCCAAAGAACAGTTTGCACATCACTTAGTCCCTCACGGTAAAGTCTAACAGTAGCAGGTCCAATATCTAGCCCCATCCAAGAGTTTGGAATCTCTTGTGTAGTTACAATCTTACTAACTGCATCTTCTGAAAATTTATCAGCCACTATAACATCTACAGGCAGGTAAAATTTAACGCCTAATCTTTTTGCTTCTTCCATAATCTGCCCAGCTTCTTCGAGCAAATCATCCTCTACTAAAGACGCACCTATGTTGTAACCCATCTTTTTTAAAAATGTAAACGCCATACCACCTCCTAGAAACATCTTGTCTACTTTTGGAAGTAGATTTATAAGAGCTTCTAATTTTCCAGAGATTTTTGAGCCTCCAATTATTGCGGCAAAAGGTCGAACTGGATTGTTTATAAGTTTGGAGAAAAATGTTATCTCTTTTTGCAGTAAAAAGCCAGCAGCCTTATGCTCATTATCAAAAAAATGCGTTATCCCCTCTACTGAGGCGTGGGCTCTATGGCTAACTCCAAAAGCATCATTTATATAAAATTCTGCCATTGATGCTAGTTTTTCTGAGAGCTCTCTATCGTTTTTAGTCTCCCCCTCTTCAAAACGAAGATTTTCTAGAAGTAGTACTTGAGACTTCTCAAGTGCAGCTGCCTTAGATATTGCATCTGGACCTATAACATCTTTTGCTATTATTACTTCTCTTTTTAGAAGGTGCTGAATCCTTCTTGCTACTGGAACTAAAGAGTATTTTTCATCTACCTTGCCTCTTGGGCGACCAAAGTGTGATGCTAAGATAACTGCACACTCTTGGTCAAGACAGTAGTTTATGGAAGAAAGAGCTGAGCGGATTCTTCTATCATCAGATATATTTCCATACTCATCCATAGGTACATTAAAGTCACATCTTATAAAGACTTTTTTACCAGCTAAATCTAAGTTTTTTATGTTTAATAATTCCATTTAGTTCCTTAATTTCTTTTACAATGCTAGATTGTGAGCTTACTACTAAAAGTACTCTTGCGTATTATTTAGATGAGATATGAAGTGCCATATCAAGAAGTCTCATAGAGTAGCCCCACTCATTATCATACCATGCCATAACTTTTACCATATCGCCTGCTATAACTTGAGTTAAGTCCTCTGCAACTATCGAGCTATACTGACATCCAACGAAGTCCTGAGACACTCTCATCTCTTTGTCAATAAGCAAAAGCCCCTTTAGTTTAGTCTCTGCCATCTCGTTAAATACAGCTGTCACCTCTTCTTTGCTAGTTTTTCTACTAACTACGACATTCAAATCAACCATAGAAACATTAGGAGTTGGAACGCGAACGCTTTGACCGTGGAGTTTTCCAACAAGCTGAGGAAGAACTAGTCCTATCGCTTTTGCAGCACCTGTTGTAGTAGGTATCATATTTATAGCCCCTGCTCTTGCGCGACGTCTATCTTTTGAGTGTTTTACATCTAAAATATTTTGGTCATTCGTATAAGAGTGAATCGTAGTCATTAGGCCCTTTTCTATCCCAAAAGCATCATCTAGAGTCTTAGCAATAGGACCTAAACAGTTTGTAGTACAAGAAGCATTTGAGACTATTTTTTGCCCATCGTATAGATGCTCATTTACACCCATAACAAAAGTAGCTGTCTCTTTATCTTTTGATGGAGCAGAAAAGAGAACTTTAGTAACACCATTGTTTATGTGAATCTGTGCGCTCTCTTGAGTTAAAAAAACTCCTGTACACTCTAAAACTATGTCAGCACCGCAATCAGCAAAGGCAAGTTTTTTAGGGTCACGATTACTAAAAACTCTAACATTTTTACCATCTATGAGAATATTGTTTTCATCAACTTGAATTACTTCACTCTTAAACGTTCCGTGAACTGAATCATTTTTAAGTAGATAAAGCATCATATCGATTGTAGCCATATCATTTATTGCTACAATTTCTACATCACTTCTACTAGCCGCAATGCGAGCTACACAACGACCAATCCTACCAAATCCGTTTATTGCTATCTTAAGTGCCATTATATTTCCTAAAATTAAAAAAATTGGATTATTTTATCTAAAATTAGCTATAATTCGCTTTAAATTTGGATAAGCATATGGAAACTATCGCACTTTTTGGTGGCTCTTTTGACCCACCTCACATCGCTCACGAGGCTCTTGTAAAAGCTCTTTTGGAGATAAAAGAGATTGACAAAGTAGTAGTGATGCCGACATATTTAAACCCTTTTAAATCACATTTCTTTGCACCATCAGAGTTAAGATTAAAATGGTTAAAAGAGATTTTTAGTGACACAAAAAAGGTGGAAGTAAGTGACTATGAAGTTAAGCAAAACAGAAAAGTTCCAAGCGTGCAAAGCGTAAAATATCTTCTAAAAAGATATAAAAAGGTATACTTAGTCATAGGTGCAGATAATCTTGCCACACTACGTAAATGGACAAATTTTGATGAACTAAATAGTTTAGTTACATTTATAGTAGCCAAAAGAAACAGTATAGATATACCAGATGGGTATATGAGTATTAATATTGACATAGATGTTTCATCTACTATGTTAAGAAAAAATTTAGACATAACAAAACTGCCATCAAGATGTGCAGATGAGATAATAGAATTTTACCAAGGAAACAAATGCAATCAAGAATACAAACAATAGTAAACTCACTAGATAAAAACAAAGCAGAGTCCATAGAAGTCTTTGACTTAAGAGAGAAAAACTACTTTGTGGAGTATGCTATCATAGCTTCATCATTAGGTGCAAAGCACACAAGTGCTCTTTTAAATCACATAAAAACTGACCTAAAACCAACTGAGACTTTTATGCATGTTGATGAGAGCGAGGACTGGGTAGTTATAGATCTTGGCGATATACTAATCCACATCATGACACCTGAATATAGAGTCAAGTACGACATGGAGAGTTTTTTAACTTCACTCTCTGATGGCAAGGAAGGCAATACTCTTTAATTAGTCCGTAAAAGGAACAAGTTCCTTTTACTTCGCTAAGGCCGCTGAGGCCACTAAAGCTAAGGTTTTAAAAAAACTCAGAGTGTTCATATAAAAAATGTTCCTTTTACTTCTCCTCATCTATTTTTTGCTCTTTTATTTCTTTAGCTTCTTCATTTATATTTTGTAAAATGTCTCTATAATCATAGATAGAGTCAACATATCTAACGGGTTCACTTCCTCTAGCGTAACCATGTTTTAGAGTTTTGTAGTACTTTTTTTGAGATAAGAGCGGTAAAACCTTTTTCAAGTCACTCCAGATATTTTTATTAAGTCCCATTTTTGTAGCTAAACTTTGTGCGTCTATAATGTGCCCCATGCCTACGTTGTAAGCAGCTAGTGCAAACTTTAAACGGTCCTCTCCCTTTACTTCATCTGGAACATTTTTTAGCATCTGGTTGATATGCCTAGTTCCACCTTTTATACTCTGTTTGGGGTCAAGACGATTTTTTACACCTAAGAGCTTTGCTGTTTTTAGCGTTAACATCATCAAACCTCGAACTCCCGTAAAGCTCTTTGCTTTAGGATTCCAGTGCGACTCTTGATAAGACTGTGCAGCTAGTAGTGTCCAAGGAATACCATACATCTCTCCATACTCTTTAAAATATTTTTTGTATTTAGGAAGTCTTGATTTTACCCGTTTATAAAACATTGTGTTATCGTAGTAGTCAAAGAAAAGCATATAGCTATAGTAGTGATCTTTTAATTGAGCTAATTTACCACTTTGATTAAAGTTGTTAAGCCATGAGTACATATCAGCTTCAAGTTTTTTAGAGTTTGGGGCCAGAACCCATGCCAACTGTTCTCTTCCACTTATGATAAAAGCTGATTCAATCTGTGGCATATACCTTTGATTTAGTGTATATATGTTTGAGTCTGCCACAGTGCAGTCTATCTCATGTGATGCAACCATCTCTAGAAGTTCTTCAGTTGATAACTCAGCATCAAATGAGGCATTTATATCATAACCATCCGCTTGAAGTGAGCGCAAAGTTTCGCTGTAACTTGTTTCTTCTCCAACTTTTATACGAAGCCCTGCTAATTCTTCTACATTTCGTGGAAAATTTCCACCGATAATCATCCCACGATTACAAACAACTTGTTCTTGCACTTCAAAGTATGATGGTCCAAAGTTAAACTTTTCTTCTCTCTCTTTTGTTTTAGCAAGTGATGCTGAAGTTATATGAATATGAGGTAGTCTTGAGAGCCTGATGGCATCTTTGATAGTGTTTGCAGTTGTTATATTTAATGTTACTCCTAGATGCTTGGCATAAGCACTAAGCAAGTCATACTCAAAGCCTTGTGGGCCTTCTACACCTATATAATAGGTTGATGGTGCATTTAGTAAAACAACATTTAATTTTTTAGTTTTTTTAATCTCATCTAAAGTAGATGGCTTTTGTATCCTTTTCCCTGGCTCATAAGCAGAGTGGCTAAGCCAACCAAAAACAAAAAAGCTCAAAGCAAAAGCAACTGTTAGCAAAGCTCTGATGTTTCTATCTAATTTACTCATCATGTTAGTTTACATACAAAAACTTATGCAAATATAAAACGGTTAACACCATTTTCATACTCGTGTGCTAAAACTCTATCATGAACTTTAAGTATTGAGTCGACAAGGTAGAGACCTAAGCCAAAACTATTTTTAGCTGGATTGTCTTTCGTAAAAGGTTCTATGTAGTATTGAAGTGGATGTGCAATACACTCACCCCTACTCTCAAAACACAACTCATCATTTTTCATAACTATTTTTACATGCGAATCTGTTGAATATTTTATCCCATTATCTATCATATTTTTTATGGCTGTAGTGTAGAGTCTATAGTTTGCTCGCAACTTAACTCCTGCATCTACATCTACAGTTACACATTTTCTATCCACCATAGCCATATCTATTGCACCATCTATAATGTCTACAAGCCTATACTCATTAAAATTGCTCTTGTCGCTGATACTAGTTACCTCTTCTATAAGTGCAAAATCCTCAACCAAAGACTCTAGTCTTCCAAAAATAGAGCTAAACCTATCTCTCTCTTTTTGAGTACCAAGCATCTGAGTAGCTATAGTTCCTTTAGCTATGGGTGTCTTTAACTCATGCATAATATTTCTTAAAAAAAGAGTCCTTGCTTCTAGAAGTGTGTTTATCTTCTCTCTTGTGTACTCTAACTCATTAGAAACAAGTGCTATCTCATCACTTCCTGAGGTTTTAAAAGATATGTTCATATCTCCATTTCCAAAAAGTGCTATCTTTCTTCTAAGACGGATAAGTGGCTTTAATCTTTGAAGTATCAAAACAAAAGAGATAGAGATTATCAAAATGATTGTTAAGTAAGAGTAGGCAATAGAGTAGTACGTAAATGGTTTTAAGCCCTCATCCTCAATAAGTACAGAACCTATTGGTCCTTCTATATAAAAGTATATGGTTTTATTTAGCTCAAGCATAGATATTCTAACATCACGAACAATTTTCTGAGTAAAAATGCCCTTTTTGTTGAGCATAACAGCTTCATCAACTCTTTGTAAATTTTTTTGTTTTAGAGTTTTTGCTTTTTTTAAAATTGCTTTTTGCTCATGCTTATCTTTTTCTATAACAAATTTATAGACTGCCAAGTTTGCTTCAAGCATGATTTGTGAAGTCTTTTTTTGAAGATGCTCACGATATATTTGAGTGATTATTTCATGTTTTGTAAAAATATGTTCTATATATTGATTTTTATTTAACTTATAAAACTCCCAAAAAACTGCGCTAACGCTAAAGAGCGTAACAGTTAATGCAAAGAGTACAGTTATTAAAACGGCGTGTTTACGCAATATTGTCTCCCTAGTAAAGAAAGTAAATTTCTTTACTAATTTCTCTCACTGAAGCTTTGCTTATAGCCAAGAGAAAAATTATCATTATTTATTATTTTAAAAGCTTATATCCAACTCCACGAACTGATTCTATAAGAGTTTTATCGCCTAGTTTATTTCTGATTCTGCCAACCATCACATCTATACTTTTGTTTGATGAGTCTTCGTTTATTGCATTTACATTGTGAATAAGGTCTTCTCTTGATACCACAAGCCCTTGTTTTGCTATCATATATGCAAGGATTCCAAACTCTGCGTTTGTAAGGTCTATATTTCTACCTTTATAAGTTATCATCATAGAAGACATATCGCATCTAAAGTCGCTCTTTGATTCCTCTTTTGCTTCTGATTTTGCAGCATATCTTCTTAAAACTGAGTGGATTCTAGCTTCAAGTTCTCTTGGATCATAAGGTTTTGGCAAGTAGTCATCCGCACCGAGTTCTAGTGCTTTTACTTTATCTGTCACATCACTTCTAGCTGATGAGATGATAATTGGGATATCTTGCCTCTCACGAATCGCTTCACAAACCTCAAGTCCATCCATACCAGGAAGAGTAAGATCTAGTATAACTAAGTCATACTTCTCTAACTTTAGTATGCTCACCGCTTTAAATGGATCATCTTCTGTAATAACCTCAAAATCAAACTGCTCAAGATATTCAGTCAATATCTCCGCTAATTCCAAGTCATCTTCAATCATTAATATTTTTTTCATGATGAAATTTTATCCTATTTAAACTAATAGATTATTTTCTTATGTGCTTTTTATAAAAAAGCCATAAATACCTTGTGATTTTCGAAAATAATTTTTCGTAGCTTTAAGGGGTTGCAAGGGACATTTGTCCCTGCCAGTAAAATAAGTATCTCACTAAGAAAACATCAAAGCGATGTTATACGCTACAAATGCTAGCGAATAAGCCGCGATTGAAGTAAAAGTAAAGAGGTAAAAGAAGTACTTTATACCGCCAGCCTCACGAGTAAAGACTATAGATGCCGCCAAGCATGGAAGATATATCATAACAACTACTATAAAAGCAACAGCAGATGCAAAAGATATATTTTTACTAATAGCATTTACTAAGGTGCTACTCTCTTCATCTACTTCATCGCCTAGAGCGTAAAGAACCCCTAGAGTTGAGACCACTACTTCTTTAGCTGCAAGTCCGGTTTGAAGTGCGACGCTCATTTTCCAGTCAAAACCAAGTGGCGTAAAGAGAGGCTCAGAAAACTTTCCAACACTTCCCAAATAACTCTGCTCTAAGTGCAAAACGGCAAACTCATTTCTTAGTTTAGTCTTATTCTCTTGTGTAGATGCAAGCTCAATTTTGGTTGCAAACTCCTCTTCAAGCTCTAGGTTGTGCGGATAGTTGCTCAAAAACCAAATAAGCATAGATGCAGCTGCTATAAAAGTACCCGCTTTTTTTAGATACATCATAGTTTTTGTTAAAACTGTATGCCAAATAAGTTTTACTGATGGAAGTCTATACTTTGGCATCTCCATAACAAAAGGCTCGTCAGCTCCTTTAAACGCAGTTAGTTTTAAAATCTTTGCAGCAATTAGACCAAGAAAAGCACCGCCTATATAGATAGCAAACAAAACATTTCCAGCCATCTCAGCTGAGAAAAAAGCACCTGCAAAAAGAACATAAACAGGAAGTTTAGCCCCACAACTCATAAAACCTATGATAAAAAGAGTTAGTAGTCTATCCCTGTCATTTTTTAGTATTCTAGCACTCATATAAGCGGGGATGGAGCATCCAAAACCAGTGACAAGTGGGATAAAAGACTGCCCATGAAGTCCAAATTTATGAAAAAAGCCATCAAGTAAAAAAGCGACTCTTGACATATAGCCAGTACTCTCTAAGAGCGCAATCCCAATAAAAAGTATAATAATATTTGGGACAAACAAAACAACAGCTCCAACACCAGCAATCACACCATCAACTATAAGTGAGCGGATATCTTCATTTGCAATAGTAGCTCCTATAGTGTCGCCAAGCCAACCAAAAAAGGCTTCTAACCACTCCATTGGGATAGAACCTACTTCAAAAGTAAGCTGAAAAAGTCCCCACATAAGAAAAAGAAATATCGGGATGCCAAAGAGTGGATGAATCAAGATATCATCTATTTTCTGAGTAACGGATTTTTCTTCTTGAGTATGAGCTTGTTTTACAACTTCTGTGATGATACCTTTGTTAAAAGCAGCGTACTCTTCTGCAAAAGCCTCTTTAATATCATCACTATCATGATGCAACTCTATATGTTTTGTAGCCTCAATAAGGATGGGTTGAAGTTCCGTCCAGATTGGCTCATCATGAAGTCTCTCATAAGTTTTTTTATTGTTTTTCAAAAGATTTATAGCTATGTTTCTATATGAATTTGGTGCTTCATACTTATGTTTTTGCAAGTACTCAACTATCTTTACTATCTCTTCTTCAACCGCTTCACTAAAGATAAGCTTTGACTCTTGTCTCTCCTTTGAACCAACTTCTACCACTGCATCTAAAAGCTCCACTATACCCTCTTTTGTAACAGCGGAGACTTTTACACAAGGTATACCAAGAAGCTCAGACATATACTCTGCATCTATCTCTATACCCTCTTTTTTAGCCTCATCACTCATATTTAAGGCAATGACTATATCTTTGTTCATGCTCATAAGCTCAGAGGTAAGTTGTAGGTTTTTCTCTAAGTTTGTAGAGTCCACTACATTTATAATAAGGTCATATCCACCACTAGAGAGATACTTATGGGTAACTCTCTCTTCTATGGAGTAGTCCGTAAAGGCATAAGTTCCAGGTAGATCAACCACCGTAAAATGATAACCTTTATAGTCAAACAAAACCTCGGTCTTATCTACAGTTACACCTGAGAAGTTTCCCACATGAAGATGTGCATTTGATACTGAGTTGATAAGCATGCTTTTTCCAACATTTGGTTGGCCCACAAGCGCTACTTTTATGTGCTTTGCTATGACTGGGCAAGCTTTGTCTTGTGTATCATTCATATTAACTCCACTTCTATAAATTCGGCTTCTTTAGCTCTTAAGGCTAAACTCATCTTGCCAATTTTAATCTTTATGGTAGATTTTGCAGGTGCATATTCCATGACTTGTAAAATCGTATCTTTCATGATGCCAAAAGAGATAAGCCTCTGTTTAAGCTCTTTTGGAGCGTGAAGTTTTACAACTCTTACCTTTTGACTTTTTTGACAATCTTTTAATGTTTTCATCTATGTTCTTAATTTTAATTTTTTTATATTCACAAGGATAGTCTTTTTTAATTTAAAAGCATCTTAATAATGATAAATGTTATCAAAAAAGATTTAATGTACATGATAGTTTGATTAAAAATATTTTTAGAGATATAATCACACCTAAATT
The DNA here is from genome assembly GCF_000445475.1 of Sulfurimonas hongkongensis. Lineage (NCBI taxonomy): Bacteria > Pseudomonadati > Campylobacterota > Epsilonproteobacteria > Campylobacterales > Sulfurimonadaceae > Sulfurimonas > Sulfurimonas hongkongensis. Next base: position 102,507 of record NZ_AUPZ01000005.1, on the reverse strand, counting down.
TAGCTCAAGGCTCTTTATGAAATTTTTGTACAATCCTCGTTCTCACTTCAACCTTGCAAATCTTTTTACCTTTGTAAATATTACTGCTGGTCTTCTTGCTACTTACTTTATCACTCAAAACAACTTTGTTTTAGCCATCATCTTAGCATGGATTGGCGGTGCTTTTGATATCTTTGATGGCAAGATTGCTAGAAAGTTTAAACTCTCAAATGAGTTTGGGGTTCAACTTGACAGTTTTGCAGACTTTTTAACTTTTGTGCTTGTTCCAGTGTTCTTATTATTTCAAGCTGTATATGCGACTTCGCTCTCAAGTATATCACTTCTCTTTGCCTCAGCTGTAAGCATCTACTATGTTATTAGCGGACTTAGAAGACTTGTTCATTTTAACTTAAATACAGATGCAGGCGAAGTAGATAAGTATTTTACAGGCGTACCAACTCCACTAGGAGCGATTTTACTATGGCTAGCCTATCTAACTCACGCCTATGATATCTTACCAGCTATAGTTGTGGTAGTTCTTATGGTTATTGTAGGTTGGAGCCTAAACTCTACTATAAAAGTTAGACATCCGTAAAGATTTTGTAAAAAATTTATTTGGAATCTAGTAATTTAGTTGATTTAATACTTTCTTCTTACTTTTTGTTCGCAAAAAGTAAACAAAAACTCTTGCAACGGCTTCGAGCCTCACTTTGTGAGGTTCCCAAAATGTTGCAACTGACGCATAAGCTTTTAAGTGTTTGTGTAGTTTGAGAAAGTAAGGTTTAACAACTGCAAAATCACGAACTTATTAGAGGCTGATAAGGCTTTGCATCTACATTTAAGAAGTTTATCCCCAGAACAAGTTTGCGGTTCCATGATTCAAGGCTATCAAAGTAAGTTAGTCTTCTTATCACTTTGGATTTTAGCTTTTTTGCTTACTTTTTTAAAAAAGTAAGATGAAAAATTCATTTGAAGGATAAAGCTAATTTAAAAGTAGAGTATTTTAATAGTAGCCAGAGGGGTAACTAATCTCTCTGTTTTGACTAATGAAAAGAGGGCGTAAACACCATCAACATTAAAAAGACTACTATTGTTTTGTGAGACATAATGAACCTTTAGTCTAAAAGTCCACTCTCACCCTAGCCTTACCAAAAAATTGGCAAAAAAAAAGGCCAAGACTCGTAAGTCTTAGCCTCATCCTTTTAGATACCTGCTAGTTAGGCAGATATAAAAGGTTCATACATCTCAACACAAAAATTATATCAAAGTATAAATAATTTGTCAAAACTTATTTAGAGTTTAGAGCATATCTCCCAGAACCTAGAAAAAAGACACCTAGAGATAAGACAAGATACAAAAATGGAAGTTCCATCGCAGGTGCACCGTGTTTTGTTAGGGCTAAGAAAGCTCCTCCATAAGCTAAAAATATGGCAAATACCATAGTTAAGCCTAAAATAACTGAGGCAACTCTTGCATAAAGCCCTAGAATGATAAAAAGAGGCATTAAAACCTCGCCAACATAGACTCCATACGCCAAAAACTCAGGCAATCCTGCCGTTGTGACTAGGTGCTTAACTCCGCCTATACCATTTCTTATCTTATCTACTCCATGAAAGAGCATCATGATACCAAGGCTTAGCCTAATGATGAGTTTTGCTACATCTATATTTTGAAACATTCTATTCCTTATATATCACTTTTTCTAAATTTACAACTTCCAACGCTTATAACTCTGCCATTTTTGATAGCTTCTTTTACATATAAAAGCGTGCCTTGCGGGTCTGCATCTCCAACCTCTTCTTCTATGATCCGAAGAGTGTCTTTTTCATCTATAGTTGTCCATGTTTTTTCATAATTATATTGTGTTTGTATATTCATAAAGAGTATAATAGCCAAAAATCTATAATCGATAAAGGCAGTTTATGAAAAATATGCTAAAAAACTTCACTATTTTATATGTAGAAGATGATGAAATGGTAAGAGCTGGTGCGGTAGAATATCTTAGTCGCGTTGCAAAAGAGGTTTTAGAAGCAAAAGATGGCAAAGATGCTATCAAGGTTTGGAAGAGACATAAGCCCGATATCATCATCTCTGACATAAGTATGCCGCGCTTAAATGGCATCGATATGGCAAGCTACATAAGGTCTCATGATAAAGATGTTCAAATCATTATAGCAACTGCTCACTCAGACACAGAGTACTTACTAAAAGCAGTAGAACTTCAACTTGTTAAGTACATCATAAAACCCATAACAAAAGAAAAACTCATAGAAGCACTAGAGAAGTCCATAGAACTCATAGAAGATAAAAGTAAATTTAGCCTAGCACTCTCAAAAAATACAAAATACAACGCCTTTGAAAAAGTAATCTATGAAGATGACAAAGAGATAAAACTAACAAAAAATGAAACCCTGTTTTTAGATCTATTAGCACATCATCACACAAGAGTAGTAAAGTATGAAGAGATAGAGAGTGCCATTTGGCCATACGATGGTATGAGTCAAGATGCCGTCCGTTCCCTTGTAAGAGGTCTAAGAAAAAAAGTGCCTCACAACTCTATAGAAAACGTCTCAGGAAGTGGTTATAAACTTCACATCTATAACAAATGAGTCCCGTAAAATAGGCGAGGCTCATCGTGGAGAGTGCCATTGGTTAGCACTCCTAGAAGCCTCACTTTACTAGTTCCAATGCTCTGCGTTAAAACTCATATATATTCTTGAGTGTTGTACATATATAGACTCCCACGCAGAGCATGGGAGCCAGAGAGTTCACTGTTGCTACCCTTTTTTCGCTACAAACTTATGATACAAAATCGGTAAAAGAACTAGCGTTAAAAAGGTTGATGAGACTAAACCGTTTATAATAACTATAGCTAAAGGCTTTTGTATCTCTGAACCTGGACCTGTTGCAAAGAGCATTGGTATAAGAGCTAGAGCTGCAATAGAAGCTGTCATCAAAACTGGTCTAAGTCTTCTAAGAGCTCCTTGAATAACTAACTCCTCTGAATCTCCTACACTTCCTCTTAGTTTGTTAAAATACTCCAGCATCACAACTCCATTTAACACTGCAATACCCATAAGTGCGATAAAACCAACACTAGCTGGCACACTCATATATTCACCCGTATAGTAGAGTCCAAAAACTCCACCAATAAGAGCAAAAGGTATATTTAAGAATATTAAAAATGCTTGCAGGGCTGATTTAAATGTTACAACAAGCAAAATAAAAACAAGAACAATACTAATAGGCACTATGATAGAGAGTCTTTTGGATGCCCTTTGTTGGTTTTTATATTCACCTGCGTACTCTATAAAATAGCCCTGTGGAAGCTCAAGTTTTGCCTCTACTAAAGAGCTAAGTTCATCCACAAAACCAACTAAGTCTCGTCCTACTACATTTGTTTGCACAAGAGACTTTCTCATAGTGTTTTCATGATTAATCTGCACTGGACCTTGTGTCATTTTAAACTCTACTAGCTCGTTTATCTCAACACTCTCCCCACTAGGAAGCACATATTTCAGGTTTTTATTTTCACTCATAGTAGTTTGAAGAGTTTTATCTCCTTTTATCATCAAAGGAATGCGTCTTAAATCTTCTTGAATTATCCCTACTTCAATCCCATCAACACTAGCCTTTAAATAGTTTGAGAGTTCATCTTTGTTTACTCCATGTCTTGCCATGGCCTCCTCTTTAAACTCTAGCTCCCAGTAAGCAACTCCCTCATTTGCTTTCTTGTAAACATCACTACTACCCTCTATTGACTCTGTTATCTTGGCTACTTTTTTTGCCATCTCTTCGAGCATATCTATATCTGAGCCATAGATATTTACAACTATATCCCCACGAGAACCACTTAGCATCTCAGATACTCGCATTGCTATGGGTTGCGTAAAACTGTACTCGATACCCACAAATTCATCTAGCACTCCTCTAAACTCATCAAGCAGCCACTCATTTGATGGCACTCTCCACTCCTCTTTTGGTTTTAAGACTAAAAATGTGTCTGTATCGTTTAAGCCCATAGAGTCAAGTCCTATCTCATCACTTCCACCACGAGCTACAATAGAGAGAATTTCTGGTACATCTCGCATAAGAGCTTTTTGGATTTTTAAGTCAATATCACGACTAGCCTCAAGTGAGATAGATGGATTTTTCTCGATACCGATTATTATATTCCCCTCATCTAGTGTTGGCATAAATGTCTTTCCAACTCCTACATAAGCCATAACTGCAACTATCCATAAAACTCCAACTCCAACAAATACACTCTTTTGATGAAAGAGAGAAAATCTTAAGATTTTCTCATATCTGTTTTCTAAAAAAGTCATCAAAGCTACTTGTTTCTGGGAAGCTTTTTTTAGCACATAAAAGCTTATTACAGGGATAAAAGTAAGTGCAAGTATAAGTGAAGAAGTTAGTGCAAAAACAATGCTAAGAGCCACAGGAACAAAGAGTTTTCCCTCTAAGCCTTCTAATGTTAAAAGAGGTAAGAAAACTATGATGATGATTAAAATTCCCGTAAAAACTGGTGTCGCAACCTCTTTTGCAGAAGCTAAAACCACGTTTAGTTTTGACTCATCTTTGTACTTCTCATCTTGAAGATGCTCTGCGATGTTTTCAACCATCACAACCCCAGCATCTACTAGCATCCCAATAGCAATAGCAAGCCCTCCAAGACTCATAAGATTTGCACTAATACCAAAGTAACTCATAGCTATAAAAGTCATCATAGCGGCAAATGGAAGGATAATGGCAACACTAAAAGCGGAGGCAAAGCTTCCCAAGAAGATATACAAGATTATTATGATAAGTGCCATAGCTTCTAGTAGTGCTTTTGTAACTGTATATATAGCTTTTGAGACCAAGTCTGAACGATCATAAAAGATATTTAAAGTTGTGTCCTTTGGCAAGTCTTTTTCTATCTTTTTAAGTTCTGCATTTACTCTTTTTAAAACTCCTGAAGCATCAGCTCCTTTTCTTGAGAGAATCAAGCCTTGAACAGCTTCCTCTTTACCATCTTTTGTTACAAAGCCACCTCTTGTAAGTGAACCAATCCTTACCTCGGCAATATCAGAGATTCTTACATCTCTTGCATCTTCATTCTTTATAATGAGTCTTGAGATATTCCCAAGATTTTTGAGTCTCCCCTCTGTTCTTATAAAAAGGCTCTGCTCGCCTATAGAGAGTCTTCCAACTCCCTCATTTTTATTATTTTTTCTAACTGCACTCTCGAGCATTTGCATTGTAATTTTATGAAGTTTCATCTTAGCAAAATCAGGAACTATCTCATAAGTTTTGACATATCCGCCCAAAGCATTGATACCTGCAACACCATCAATAGAACGGATTCTTTTGCTTATAACCCAGTCAAGAAGTGTTCTCTTTTGCATAAGGTCTAGCGTCTGGGACTCTATAGTAAACATCAAAACTTCACCAAGTGGTGTAGTAATTGGAGCTAATCCACCTGTGATATTTTGAGGAAGTATATCTTTTACTTCACTAAGCCTTTGTGCCACTTGTTGCCTAGCCCAGTAAATATCGACTCCCTCCTCAAAGTCAATAGTTATATCACAAAGTCCATACTTTGCAAGTGCACGAACTATCGTCTGGTTTGGTATGCTTTGTAGATTTTGCTCTACTGGAATCATCACACGAGATTCCATCTCTGCTGGTGTCATTCCTGAAGATTTTAGTATGATTTTTACCTGAGTTGGTGCTATATCAGGATATGCATCAACTGGTAGTTTTAACATTGAAGATGCACCAAAAAACAAAACTCCAAAAGCTACTAATAGAACTAAAAACCTCTGCGAAAGTGCAAAACTAATGAGTCTTTCACTCATCTGAATGCTCCAAAGCACTTAGAAGTGCAGAAGTAGAACTTGAAGCCAAATCATCATTTTCATTTAATGTTGCTTGTATAGTATATGTTTGTGGATCTTCTTTAAGTACCAAAACACTCAAAGGCTCGTATCCCTTTGATACTTTTTTAAAAACTATAGGCTTGTTTTGCTCATAAACCAAAGCACTCTTCTTAATCACAAAAGCATTATCTACGCTCTTTTTTATCTTTGCAAAATAGACTCTATTTATCATCACACCTGTTGCATCTTCTATGACAGCTCTTAGCTTTACAGACTGAGTCTCCTCATTTGCAATGTTTGAGATGGCTACAATTTTAGCACTCTTTGATTCAAAGTAGCATCTATCTCCAAGAGCTATATTGTTTGCTACAACAAGAGGCACATTTAACTCCAGATATCTCTTTGCGTCTGCGTAGATTTTCATCATAGTTTTGTTTGACCCTACTTTTTGTCCAACATTTACAACTATAGCATCTACTAAACCATCTCTTGGTGCTAAGATATTTATAAACTCTACAAGTGTGTAAGTATCTCTAACTCTCTTTAAAAGAGTCTGATTAAAGCCGCTCATAAGAAGTTGACTCTCGTTTAATTTCACTTTTAACTCGGAGTTTAGTTTCTCTTTTTGTGAGATAAGTAGATTTTTTTGTGAGATGATTCCCTCATCAAACAGCCTCTCATCTCTTTTGTAGTTTTTAAGTATATTTTGCTTCTCTATAAGGGCGTTAATATACTCTTTTTGAAGATTTAAAAGCTCACTACTTCTTAAAGAGATAAGCTTATCTCCTTTTTTTATAGATGAGAGTTTTGTGACGAAAATATCTATCACAACCGAATCAACTGCTAATCCAACAGAGATAATATCTTTTTCATCTAAGCTTACTTTCGCATTATATGCTCCAAACTCTATACTTGTGGTTTTTTTTGGCTTTGTAGTTTTTATGCCAAGTTCACTCTCTTGTTTTTGACTCATTTCTATAGTTGCAAAAAGACTCATAAAGACAAGTGTTAAAAGTGTTAATATTTTCATAATCTCTCCCTCATATCAGCTTTTTTGTAAAGCTCAATTAGCTCATTGTAGTAATCTTTTTTAATCTCTTGGAGTTCTAAGACTATTTTTGTGTACGAGCGCGTTGCATCTAGATATTCTAAGACACTGCTATGCCCCTCTTTTAAAGACTTCTTTGCTAAATCTTTTAGCTCTAAACTCAAAGGCAAGATTTCCTCTTCTAAAACAACAAACTCCTCATAAAGAGCCTTTAGTCTTATGCTTGATGCACTTAGATAGTTTTGTATTTCAATACTTAGTGCGTCTTTTTTTGCCATAAGTGAAGCATCAAGATGCATTAGCTCAGTTCTTTGCATCTGGGCTTTTGAGCTTAAAAAATCAAGAGGAAGACTCAGCCCAAAGGTGTAGCGATCTTTGTCTAGCTCTTTTTCATAAAGCAGCTCATATCCGATGGTGCTAAATGTTGAGTTATACACATTATAAAAAGAGTTTGCAGAGCTTTGCTCATAAGATATCTTCTTTATAAGGGCGTGCTCTTGAACTTCTTTTAGTTCTACCTCTTTTGTAATTCTTATCAAATCATCACACGCCAAATCATTTATTGTGAGATTGTCAACTGATTCGTTAAGACTTGAGAGCTTCGCAAGATAAGCTCTTTTATAAGTTCTTACGCTTTGCTTTGTTTTTGCTAGGTCTAGCTTATTAAAAAGTAGCTCTTTTTTTGAAATCTCTCCAAGTGCGTGGGCTCTTTGTAGTCGCAAATAACCCTCATTTTGTTCCTCATAGAGGCTTTTTAGAGATAAGCTTATCTCTTTTCTTATGCAAGCTTGATGATATATTTTTGCTATATCCAAACTCAACATATCAAGGTTATAAGATGAGCCTAATTCTATAGCTTTTGTCTTTGCATCTACTGCTACACTTTTGTTTGTAAAAGGATGACTTATATCTTGAGAAATGCCAACTGCATACTCTTCTCCCTTATCACTGCTCTCATCAGCATGAGATATACTAAGCCCCAAATATGGCGCATCATAAGCACCTAAAAGCTTTGTTTGAGCTATGCTTGATTTGCTCTGCTCTTTCATTGAAGTTACTCTTTTACTCATCTCTAATGCTTGGATTATTTCGCTCAGGTTTTGTGCAAAAAGAGTTGTAGAAGCAAAGAGAAGTAAACATATTTTTATTTTCATAGTTTGACCTTTTTTAAAATTTTAAGTTTATAAAAAAGTCTATATGAGCGGCGGCCTTTGTGGAACTTGGGATGTGTTTGAAATTAAGCTGAGGATTATGCTTGATGGAGTTGCATCTAAGAGTTTTGTCTCTACAAAAAAAGTCTCTTTTAGATTAAAGTTAAAGATATTGTGGATAGTATCATGAATCTTACTTTGCATATCCGCTTTATCGAAGACCTTGTAACTAAGTTCATAGCTGGCATCATGGTGCAAATCTTGCACAACATAGTCATGCACCACAAAAAAAGCAAAAGTAAGAAGTAGCAGAGTTAAGACTCTTTTTTTAATCTTTTTCATAATGGTCATTTTACACAAATTTCTATTACATGAGTGTTAAGATTCAAAATTATATCTCAATCCTAAAGCAAGCCCCGTCTTCATGATTGCTAAGGCTCAAACTTCCACCCAAATGCTCTTCTATAATCATCTTTGACATATAAAGCCCCAAACCTGTTCCGTTATGCTTATCTTTTGTAGAGAAGTACGGCTCAAAAATTTTCTCTTTTATAGACTCGTCAACTCCTCCACCATTGTCACAAACTTCAACTATAAGTTTCTCTTTTTGGCATCTTGTTTTGATGATTATTTTAGGGTTTTTCACATCTTTTTCTACTAAGATATCTTTTGCGTTTTTTATAAGATTTAGCATAACTTGAATAAACTCATTTTTATATATATGAGTCAAGTCTCTCCCTTGTGCATCGAGCTCAATTTCTACACCGCTAAGCTCAAGCGACTTCTGCATCAAGTTCACACTAGTATTTACTACATCACTAACAAGCACGAACTCTTTTGATTTATCTGGTCTAAAATAGTTTCTAAAGTCATCTATAGTGACCGACATAAACTCTAAGATATCATTCGCTTCAGCTAGTTTTTCATCAAGATACTCTTTTGTAAGCTCTTTATACTCATAAGCTGAGTCTATATTCATAATCAAGTATGACATTTGATTTAAAGGCTGTCTCCACTGATGGGCTATCATACTTAACATATCCCCCATCTCTGCCATCTTTGACTGTTGAATCAGCATCTTATCTTTTTGTCTTTGGTCTTTTAATCCATCAGCGACTCTTTGCTCTAGTGACTCATTTAGTCTCTCTAGCTCATCAGCTCTCTCTTGCACCTCATCTTGATACTCTAAAAATATACGGTTTATTTTTCTTGAGAGAAGCAACGAAAGAACAACTACAAAAATAACTATCGCAGCTGACGCACTTAGGATAAAATCTAATTCATCATCTAGCATCTTTTCAAGCTCATTTTGCTTCTGTAACTCTTTTTTGCTCATCTTAGATGTATCAAAACCGTAGACTAGGTACCAATCAAGTGGCTCATAATATTTAGAGTAATAGTAAAAGTTATCTAGTGTATCTTTATACCACTTTGGTTCTTTTGAGAGATTTGCAGAGATAAGTGCAAATGAATCATCTCCTAAAAACGATGACATTTTTTTAGATATCAGTATCGGTTCTTTAGCATCATACAAGCCCATAAAGTCAGCTCTATCCATAGGAATACTCTTTAGCATCTTTAAGAGTTCAGACTTTAGAGAGTCTCTTTGCATCTCAACATTTGTTGATGAACCTATATAGTAGTCATACATATTTAAGTTTTTAACATAAGTAATATAGCTTTGATATTGCTCATAAAAGTCGCTCTCTAAAAAACCTTCTTGATGTTTTCTTACCTTTTGTATCTCTTCGAGTATTATAGCTCTGTGATTGGCATCTTCATAAGCTAAAATATTTTTTTGAGCTAGTTTTAGGCTTCTTGGAAGAATATTATCACCATTGAAACTCACCATAAAAACAGGATTTTTACTTGTGTTAAATGCCATCTGAGAGTCTATTATTCTCTGCTTTATATCTCTTGTTGATTTTTTAGAATAATACTTTTCATAGATATATCTAGCACTATCATAAGCCATATCAACACTGTGCTTTAGCTCTGCTTTTATGCCATCAACTAAACGATTGTTCTTGTAGTCAAAAAGAAGATTTAGCTGGTCAACCCAGATCTCACTCTTAGCTTTTTTAGACTCTATATGCTCAGCTATAGATATCTCTTTTACCTTTATAAAGTAAGCATTGACTTTTTCTATATAGAAAGTAGTTATAAAAAAACTAGCCGTTAAAACTAATGCTAATGGAACTACTACTATAAGGTATGAGATTACTCTCTTTTCATTTATCTTCATTTTTATTCTTGGCTCACTATACTTAATTCTTTTTTAGGCTTTAAGCCCAACTCCACAAGATTTTGGGCCCGCTTTATAATATTTCCTTTACCACTCTTTAATCTCTTCATAGAAGTATCATAAGAGTCTTGAGCCTTTAGTAGATGCTCTTTTACCTTTAACATCTCATCTACAAATAAAACAAGTTTTTCATACATAGCTTCAGCTTCACTCACTATCTTTTGAGCGTGTTCTTCTTGGTTTTTAGTTCGCCAAATATGCTCTATAGTTCTAAGAGTTACCAAAAGAGTTGATGGTGAAACGACTAAGATATTACTATCATATGCACGTTTGAAAAACTCTTCATCTCCATCTAATGCTAGGTGAAACGCTCCTTCTATAGGCATAAACAAAAGAGTAAAATCAAGCGAGTTTACACCTTCGAGTGTATCATACTTTTTAGCACTCAGCTCTTTTATATGCGTATTTATTGAGTTTAAATGCTCTTTTAATGCAAGTCTTTTTAACTGCTCATCACTCTCTTTTATAAATCTCTCATAAGCTACAAGAGAGACTTTAGAGTCAATGATAATGTCTCTTTGCTGTGGCATATGAATGACTACATCAGGACGAAAATTCTTCCCATCACTAGACTTAAGACTCACTTGTGTTTTATATTCAACTCCTTCTCTAAGTCCTGACTCTTCTAATATTCTAGCTAAAACTATCTCACCCCAGTTTCCTTGAGTCTTGTTTTGACCCTTTAGAGCATTTGTAAGATTTAGTGCATCCTCTGAGAGTTGTTCATTCATCTCTTTTAGTCTTACTAGCTCATCTTTTAAAAGATGCCTCTCTTTAATCTCATAACTAAACTGCTCTTTTGCTTGGTTTGAGAAGTTTGTTATCTGCTCACGAAATGGACGAAGTAGCATCTCAAAGTGCTCTTTGTGTGTATGATTAAAGCTTTTTGCTTTTGTCTCAAAAATTTCATTTGCTAGAAGTTTAAACTCTTTTGAGAGTTGCTCTTTTGCATTTTGCAATATCTCTATCTTTTCTTGATGTGATTTTATATTTTGTTCATACTTGCTACTTAAGATGGCGTATCTCATCCTTAAGTCATTTTTAGTTTGAAGAGTCGAGATATAAAGATATAGCAATACTAACATAACTACGCCACAAACAAGTAAAAGAACCAAATATAAATCCATGTTAAAAAAATCCTAAATTTTATTTTAGTAAATTATACAGTATTTGTATTTGTAATGTCTCAATATAAGGCAAAATGCCATTTTTTTATGCTAGAATCCATCTTATGATCCAATGGCATGAAGGTTTAAGTCTTGGCGTAAAAACTCTTGACGATGACCATAAACAACTACTAAACATTATTAATAGGCTCTCTATTGCTATAAGGGATGATAATACTCAACAAATCATAGATGAGATATTTGAAGACTTACAGAAGTATGTCATAGAGCATTTTCGTAGAGAGGAGGCACTACTAAAGAAATGTGGATGCAAAAATATAAAAGAGCATATAGTTCAACATAGAAAGTTTAGCAAAAAAATTCCTGAGCTAAAAGCTAAACTAACCGATACAAAAAGTAGTGCTAATGCACAAGAGGTAAGCTACTTTCTAACAGACTGGTTATTTAACCACATCATAGAAGAAGATATTCCGACTATTGGCCTTTTTGAGCAGTGTGGATATACAGAACAAAAAAAGAGTAAAAAGAGAAGTTTTATCTCTACAATAACAAAAAAAACTATAGAAAATTTCAGTTTTACAAAGAGAATCTTTCTCTCTGCCATCATCCCACTCCTTGGAATGCTACTCTTTGGAACCATCATATTGTTTAATAATTTTACAAAATACACAAATATGAAAAAAACATCTACTATCACTCAGATAGTATCAAGCGTAGACAGAGTTGTTCACGATATGCAGATTGAAAGAGGGCTCAGTAGTGGGCATATCACCTGCATAGATGGTAAGTTTAAAGAGACTCTAAGAGAACAAAGACTTAACCTTGATATCTCGGCAAAAAAATTTTTAGAAAAAATCAACACAGCAAATATAAAACGTATAAGTGTGATACAGCCTCATATAAAGACATTTCAAACAGAGTTCTCTTCACTAAAAGAGCTTAGAGATAAAATAGATACAAAAAGCATTACTCAAACTCAAGCGATAGACTCTTATACCAAAATTATAAAAAACATCCTAAACATCACACCAAAGATAGCCTTCTTAAACTACGATAGAGAGATATCTTCTAACATCGCCACACTATCTTCTTTGCAACATCTAAAAGAGTCATTAGGACAACAAAGAGCCTATGCAATTATGCTTATTGAAAAAAATGGTGGTTCTATAGATGAGTATCTACACTTTGCAAAACTAGATGGATCACAAAAAGCTTTTTTAGAAACGTTTAAACAGAGTGCAACTGCCCTACAAAAAGATGAGTACAACCTCATAAAAGCCTCAAGCATAGCAAAAAGAGTCGATGAATATAAGATGAGCATATATTTAAGGAAGTTTGACTCTCTTGATTCGCAAGTCTGGTTTGACTCTATCACAGAGCTTATAAATGAGGTAAAAAATTTTGAAGATACCCTGCTCTCTAAGATTAATTCTTTAGTAGATGCAAGCATAGATGACTCCATAGTAAATCTTCTTTTATGGCTATCTTTTGCTACGATTATCTTGATAGTTACACTCTCTATTCTCTACACCTTTAGAACAAGTACAAAGTATCAAATCCATCAACTTACAGATGCCATGAGGGATTTAGCTAAGGGGGGAAGATCACTTAGGCTCTCTCCTATAAATATCAACAGAGATGAGTTGGCTTTTATGTATGATGCGTATGAGACAACTAGGCAAAAGCTCCTAAAAGGTGATATCTACACTCAACTATATCTTAACAAAAAAGAGTTAGAGCTCCAAACTCATCAAAAACAAAATGTTGAGCTTCAAGAGATGGCGTATATTGACCCACTCACAGGAGCAATTAATCGCCGTAAATTTGATGAGTTGTCCGAAGCTGAGCTTGAGCGTTCAAACCGTTACAAAAGTGAGCTAAGCTTCTTGATGTTAGATATTGACCACTTTAAAAGTATTAATGACACCTATGGGCACGATATTGGCGATGAAGTCCTTAAGCACTTCTCTAGCGTATGCTTAAAGATGGCAAGAAGCTTAGATATTGTAGCTAGAGTTGGTGGTGAAGAGTTTGTAGTGATGCTAAGAGAGACCGACACGATGGGTGCTTTTATCTTTGCTGAGAGATTTCGCCAAAAGATTTCTAATTCGGAGCTAAACATTGATGGAAAAACTATAAAATACACTCTGAGTATAGGAATAACCTCAAAGCAAGCTGGTGACAAAGATGTTAAGAGCATACTACAAAGAGCAGATAAAGCGCTCTATGAAGCTAAAAACTCTGGAAGAAATTGTAGCGTTATTTATGAAAAGAACTAGACTTTTTTACTCAATACAAACTTATTTTATCAAACAAACAATCAACTTCAAGCTAAATTTTGTTTAACTTGGGTATAATCCGCCAAACAGTTTAAGGGGAAGGTGCTTTGCGTTAGGCAAAATTGTATCATCTCCTTAATTACAAGGAAAATGATGCAAGAAAATGCACAAACAGAACTAAACGTACCCAGAAAGGAGAACCTAATCACTTTTGATGACTTAGGTTTAAACAAAAATATGCTCAGAAGCGTAAAAGAGGCTGGTTTTACCATCCCAAGCCCTATACAAGTCGCTTCAATTCCATTTATACTTCAAGGTCGTGATATTGTAGGTCAAGCTCACACTGGAACAGGTAAAACTGCAGCCTTTGGACTTCCTGCACTAAACAATATAGACCCTAAATCTGGAGTTGAGATACTCGTTATAACTCCAACAAGAGAGCTTGCTACTCAAGTAAGCGATGAACTTTTCAAATATGGTAGAGGCATGAACGCTAGAACTGTTACAGTCTATGGCGGAAGCTCATATAAGCGTCAAATCGACCTAATAAGTAGAGGTGCTAGTGTAGTTGTTGCTACTCCAGGACGTCTTTTGGATATCCTAAAGAAAAACCTAATCAAAGACTTTACACCTAGCGTAGTTGTTTTAGATGAAGCAGATGAGATGCTAGATATGGGCTTTTTAGATGATATCAATGAGATATTTTCATACCTTCCTACAAACCGTCAAACTCTACTATTCTCAGCAACAATGCCAAAGCCTATAAAATTATTAGCAGAGAGAATTTTAAACAATCCTGAGTTTATCTCTATCACTCAAGGAGAGACAACAAACACAGATATAGAACAACTTTACTATGTTATAGAAGAGTCTGAGAGAGATGATGCAATCATTCGCCTTATGGATTCAGAAGAGACTACAAAGTCAGTTGTGTTTTGTAGAACAAAAAGCGAAGTTGATAGACTATCAAATGTTCTCTCAAACGCTGGATACTTAGCAAATGGACTTCATGGAGACATGGAGCAACGTCAACGTGAGACTGTTATAAAAGGTTTTAAAAACAACTCTGTAAAAGTTTTAGTCGCAACTGATGTTGCAGCACGTGGAATTCACGTAAACAACATATCTCATGTTTTTAACTACCATATTCCTTTTGACCCAGAGTCTTATGTTCACCGTATCGGTAGAACTGGTCGAGCTGGGACTAAAGGTAAGGCTATAACACTTTTAACTCCTCTAGAGTTCAAAGAGCTTCAACGCATCAAGCAAAAAGTGGGAACATCAATGGCTCACGCTTATGTACCAAGTAAAACTGACTTAAGAAGCACTACTATTGACAATCTTGTTAAAAAAGTAGAAGATCATAAAATCTATGATGAAGCCCACAAAGTTTTAGATAAACTTCGCCAAGATATAGATGAAGAGCAAATGGCTTACAAGCTTATCTCAATGCTTCTTGATCAACAAGATATAAAAGGACCAAATAGCATTGGTATCCCGGCTGATAAGATAGAAGCAATACTTGCTAGAGCTGCACAGAGAAAAGACACAAGAGGGAGAGGTCGCTCAAGAAGTGGCTCATTTCGCTCAAGCAAATCTCGTCCAGATAGAAACCGCTCAGGTGGATATCGTGGTACCACAAGCCGTGATAAAAACCGCTCAAGCAGAGCTAGATAATACTTACAGACAACACACACTCTAAGCAAAGATGCTTAGAGTATCCCTCTCAAACAAATCAATCCTCTAACTAGTCACCCTAAACTCCCAGCTTGTCACCCTGAACTTGATTCAGGGTCTCTTGAGACTTTAAAAACACAATGAGATTGCGGGTCAAGCCCGCAATGACGGATATGTAAAGCAAGTTACAGAAACATCATTCAAGTAACCAAAGCATCAAACAATAGAGTATAATGCAAGCTTAAAAAATATATAGGACAACTAATGCAAAATGTGATCTACAAAGATAGAGATATCTATATAGAAAAACAAGAGAGCCAAATACCGTGGCTAAAGATCTTCACAACAGAGCCATACAAAGAGTTAGGTGATCTGCCAAAAGAGCTAAGAGTAAGACTTTGGGATATTTACGATATCGTAGAGAGCGAGATGAAGAGTTATTATAAGCCTACAAAAATCAATATGGCTTCTTTTGCAAATATAGTGTCAAGAGTTCATATCCATGTTATGGCGAGATTTGAAGATGATTCACACTATCCAAACCCAATGTGGGGCGAAAAACTAAGAGAGGCAACTATAGAGCTACCAGATGATAAAGAGTTTTTTGAGAGACTTGTTAAAGCGTTAAATTCTTAACTGTTTTTCAGAAGCGATGCTTTTAGGAATGCTAGCCAATGACATTCTCCACGATAAGTCCCAAAAAAAAGGCGAGGCTAAAGCCTCACTTCCGTTAGAGCCAAAGAGCTTGATTTTTCATAATTAAAATTCTAATTTTGCTTTAGTTCTGAAAGAGGTGAAAAAGGGACTAAGGCGCTGCCCCATGTTAAGCCTCCGCCAAAAGCATCAAGTAACATCAAATCTCCACCCTTTAACTTTCCCTGCTCATATATATCATTGATTGCCATTGGTATAGATGCGCCTGAAGTATTTCCATACTTTGCAACTGTCATGACAACCTGCTCATCTTTTAGTTTTAGTGCATCGCCAACTGCCTTTATGATACGATAGTTAGCTTGATGTGGCACGAAGTGAGTTATATCTTCGCTTTGTATCTTATTTTCTTTTAGTATATCTATAACATCTTTTGTAAGTGTGCGGACCGCTACTTTAAAGGTCTCATTTCCCTTCATCTGCATAAAACAGCTACCTGCTTCTTGGTCAAGTGAGTCGTGAATTGAGCCGCTTCCACCATTTGGAGTCATTAGTAAGTCCGCGTAAGTGCCATCAGCTGCAGTGTGAATATCTATGATAGCTTCTCTTCTTTCATCAGTCGCACTAATCATAGCAGCACCAGCACCATCACCAAAAAGGATGCAAGTACCTCTATCGCTATAGTCAGTTATAGCAGATAGCTTCTCAGCTCCAATGATTAGAACATTTTTCTTCATTCCAGACTCTATAAAAGCTTTGGCAATAGATAAAATATAGACAAATCCTGTACAAGCTGCTGAGATATCAAAAGCTGTAACATTTCCAAGTCCAAGTTTGTTTGAAATGATAGTAGCAGTTGATGGCATACAGAAGTAATCAGGCGATATAGTAGCGCAAATCACCATATCGATATCTTCTTTATCTATGCCACTTCTCTTTATAGCTAAAGATGCAGCTTCAACTCCCATATCACTAGTAGTTTGATCTTTTGCTGCTATGCGACGCTCTTTGATACCTGTTCTTTTAGTAATCCACTCATCTGTAGTATCAACCATTTTTGACAAGTCATCATTGCTAAGTATATCAGCAGGAACGTAAGCCCCAATAGAGCGAAATGCAGCATATGCCATTAAACTTCCTTATTTTTTAACTCTTTTAGTCTTGAGACAATATGCTCATTTACACCAGTATCTACATAAGTTATAGCTTGATATATAGCATTTTCTATAGCTTTTGAGTTACTCTTTCCGTGACTAACAATAGCACAACCTTTTATGCCAATAAGTGGAGCCCCACCAATCTCAGCATAGTCGATCTGCTTTTTGAGAAGTTTAAAAACCTTTCTCATCAGAAGTGCACCAGTAATAGCCACAGGGGACTTTCTTATATAGTCTTTAATTAGTTGGCTAATTGTAGCTGCAACACCTTCACTAGCCTTTAGGACTAAATTGCCTATAAAGCCATCACAAGCAATTACATCACAGCTTCCGTTAAAGATATCTGTACCTTCTACATTTCCCTTAAATCCCTTGTAGCCATTTAAAATTTTAAAAGCCTCTTTTGTGATCTCATTGCCCTTAGAAGGTTCTTCTCCATTCGCCAATATTCCTATGCTAGGATTTGGTATCTTAAGCAAATCTTCTGCATAGCATCCACCCATAATAGCAAACTGAGCTATGTGAATGGCCTTAGAGTCAACATTTGCTCCAGCATCTAGCATAATAGAACGACGGCCTGATTTAGTTGGCATAAGCGTTGCAAGCGCAGGACGAGCAACACCATCAAGGCGACCTAGTCTAAGAGTTGCAAGAGTCATAGTAGCCCCACTATGTCCAGCTGAGACCACACCATGTGCTTCGCCAGTTCTCACTAGCTCTATGGCTTTATATATACTGCTCTCTTTTTTCTTTACTGCATCCGTCGCAGCATCAGACATTAAGATAACATCGCTAGCTTCAACTATAGAAACTTTAGCTCTATAACGCTTTGGTAACAGAGCTAAAATTTCATCTTTATTGCCGACAAATATTGGAATAAAAAGTTTTCTTTTTAGTGCTAACATAGCACCTTTAACAATTGGTCTGGGACCGAAGTCCCCTCCCATTGCATCAATTGCAATCTTTATCATCTACTATTTATACTCACCAGTAGTTGGGTTGATATGGTGAGGAAGTTTGTAAGTCCCATCTTTATCTTTTACTGGACGAGCTAAAGAAATCTTGTAGTGAGTTCTTCTTTTTGCTGAACGAGAGTGAGACACTCTTCTCTTAGGTACTGCCATATTTTCATTCCTTAATTTGATTTGTTTCATAAATAAAATGAAGAATTCATTTTATTAGTCCGTAAAAGGAACAAGTCCCTTTTACTTCGCTAAGGCCGCTCGGGCCACTAAAGCTAGCTCTTTTTCAAAGAGCAGAATTTAGAAGCTGTGCTCCTATTAGTCCGTAAAAGGAACAAAACAAGTAACACGCTCGGCTTTAGCCGATGTTTCCTGAGTCCCTTTTACTTCTTTTGAGTTTTTTTGATTACTCTGTTTTACAATTTTTGCAACTGTGATAGTCACTTTTTATAAGCTCTATTTCTGAGATTAAAAGCTCATCTAAATTTGCCATAGAGTCAAAAGACTCAACAACATCTAAGTCGATATTTGCATCTGAATCAAAAATACCATCAGAGATAAAAAACTCTACTTCTTCATCTACTTTTAGTTTAAACTCTTCACCACATCGACTACATTCACATAATGTGAATCCACTTAAATTTGCTTTTAGCAAAATTAATTTGCCAGAATCATACACTAAATAACCTTTAAAAGTCATTTCATCTGATCCTACTTCAAAGTCTACAGGTGTCTTTCCTATTTTTATAAGCTTAATCTTCATAAAACAAGCTTTTTACAAGATAATTAGACAAATTAATTCGCTCTTTTTGTAAATCTATGAAATTTCTCTTTCTGAGAAAAAGAATGCTATCTCTATAGCTGCATTTTCAACAGAATCACTTCCGTGAACTGCATTTGCATCTATATTTTGAGCAAAATCTGCACGAATTGTACCAACTTCAGCCTCTTTGGGGTTAGTAGCACCCATCAAATCACGGTTTTTTTGCATAGCATTTTCACCCTCTAAAACACTTACAACAACTGGTCCGCTGATCATAAAATCAACTAAGTCATTGAAAAAAGGTCTCTCAGAGTGAACAGCATAAAAAGCTTCAGCTTCAGCGCGTGATAGTTGTATCTTTCTAGTTGCTGCAATTTTAAGGCCATTGCTCTCAAAACGATCTAAAATCTTACCAATTACGCCTTTAGCAACCGCATCTGGTTTTATTATTGATAGTGTACGCTCCATCAAATCTCCTATATATTCATAAAATTAGAGTGGAATTATATCTAAAAAATAGCTAGTTGTAGTTTAAATTGTAAGATTTGTAAAAAGTGGAGAGTTTACAAAGTGCAAAATATGCACCTTGCAAAATATTTTAAGTAGAGAATTAGTCTATAACATTCTCATGGTTAGAGCGTTGTTCTTCTGTTACATCTTCACGGTGCGACGGACTATCTCCGATAGCATCCCAAGTTATACAGCCCTCAGTTGGACAAGCAGTAGCACAAGCTGGTTCATCATGATGACCAACACATTCTACACATTTGTCACCATATACATAGTAAATTTCTTCACCTGTCGGATTATCGTCTTCATCAACGATTGCTTCTACTGGACATTCATCTATACAAGCACCACAATTGATGCAAGTGTCATTAATAATAACTGCCATAAAATTTTCCTTATTTTAATTTTCGAGGTAAGTTTATCACAAGATTTTTAAAGATAGCTAAAATATATCTTTAAATACCTAAATACCTTTTAATCTCATCTACCCTATTTGTTAGCTCCCATGTAAAGCCCTCTTCTTCCCTTCCAAAGTGACCGTATGAGGCTGTTTTTCTATATATTGGGCGAAGTAAATCCAAAGACTCTATGATGCCTTTTGGAGAGAGATCAAAAAGTTCTTTTACACAACTCTCTATCACCTGCTCATCAACCACACCAGTTGAGTGAGTATCTACATATATCGAAGTTGGTTGAACTATCCCAATAGCGTAAGATATCTGTATAGTCGCTTTTGTACAAGCTCCTGAAGCAACTAAGTTTTTAGCAACCCATCTAGCCGCATAAGCTGCACTTCTGTCTACTTTAGTTGGGTCTTTTCCGCTAAATGCTCCACCGCCATGTGGACAACTTCCACCATAAGTATCTACTATGATTTTTCTGCCTGTCAGTCCTGCATCTCCTTGTGGTCCGCCTATAACAAACTTTCCTGTAGGATTTATATGTATCTTAGTAGCCTCGCCCATCAGCTCTTTTGGTATAACATGCTCTATAACTTCGCTTACCATATCTTTTCTAATCTGCTCTTGAGATACATCTGGAGCATGTTGAGTTGAGATAACTATAGTATCTACAAAGACTGGTTTATCCCCAATATACTTAACGCTTATCTGTGCTTTTCCATCTGGGCGAAGATATGGGACTATACACTCTTTTCTAACTTCTGCTAATCTTCGTGTTATGCGATGTGCTAAGTAGATAGGAAGAGGCATCAAAACTGGTGTCTCACTACAAGCATAACCAAACATTAAACCTTGATCACCTGCTCCTATCTCGCCATCAGCCTGATCAACACCTTGATTTATATCTGGGGATTGTTCCCCTATTGTATTTAACACTGCTGCAGATCTATAATCAAAACCATAAGTCGCATCTGTATAACCAATCTCCTGGACAACACGTCTAGCAATCTCTTGCATCGGTGCATAAGCCGTTGTTTTTAACTCGCCTGCGATTACACAAAAACCATTTGACACCATCGTCTCACACGCCACTCGCGCGGAGGTATCATGCTCAATAATATAATCCAAAATTGCATCGCTAATCTGATCTGCCATCTTATCAGGGTGCCCTTCTGTTACAGACTCTGAGGTAAATATATACTCTTTAGTCATCGATTTTTCCTTATTGAAGTATAGGCTCTTGTCCTATAAATCGCTAGAAGTATAACAAAATAGGGTTAAATATTATGTAGTCACATAACAGTTTGAACAATTATGCATAAATAAGTCCACAAAATGTATATTATCTCTTTAAATAAAGAGTACTTTTTTAGAATTTATCACTAATAAAAATAACAGTATTGACAGCTTTGGCATATATAGAATAATTTTTTTCTTTTAAAAATTTTGATATTTTATTATTTTCAAGATCTGACAAACTACTTCCAAGAACTTCTATCAAGATAACTTTTGGTTGGTATTTTTCAAAATTATTTGATTTTAAAACCATAAAATCCATCCCCTCAACATCTATTGATAAAAAATCTATTTGTTGTCCCTTAGGCAATTTACTATCAAGTATATCTTCTAGTGTTGAAGTCTCTATCTCTTTTGTAAATTGCACAAAATAGCTCTCTTTAGCTTCTCTTTGTTCTGAGAGTTCTTTTAAAAATCCATTAAGTGCTGGTTCATTAAAAGCATGGTAAGTTAAAATCTGCTTTTTATCTGAAATAGGCTTTTCTATATTAATATCTCTTGGACGAATTTTATTAAACGCTCTCATACTATCTGGCATAGCATCTATGTTTATACCATTCCAACCCTTTTTATAAAAAAAGTAAGTGTTTGAAAATCGTTTTGGATGGTGTGCTCCAACATCAACATAAAAACCTATTGATTGCTTTTCAAACAGTCGCCTTAAAATCATGTCTTCGCCCTCTTGTGAGTATGATTTTAAAGCATAACCATCCAAGCAGTTTTTTTTAACATCAATTAGTTTTTCTACTATACTTTTTGGTAGTACAGCTTTAAGTATTTTTTTTAGCATTAAACATCTTTGTAATTAATATAGTTTTTGATAAATGTATGAAATTTATCCTTGTCTGTTTCCAAAATAGCAAGCTAAAATAAGCTGCTATAAAATAAGAAAACAGAGTAGCCCAAGCAGCACCATCTACTCCAATCTTTGGAATTAGTATATAATTTAGACCAACATTAATAACTGCGCCAATAGATGTGTTAATAGTAGAAAATATCTGTAGATTTTCACTTAATAACCACTTCCCACTAGCAACTCCCAAAAACACAAAAACCCCTGCCCAAATATGTATCATCAACACACTTCCGGCTTGATTGTACTGCTCTCCATAGAGCAAATCCACAACCCAGTCAGAGAGAAATGTCATAGGAAGTGCTATAGCTATCGCCAACCAAACCATCATATTATAAAGCTTTTGAAGTCTTATATAGTAAAGTTTTTCACTCTGTTTTTTAGCATTGATGATGGCAGGAAACAGAGAAGATACTATAACCATAGGTATGAAATACCAAAGCTCACTTATTCTAACTGCTGCGGCATATTGTCCTACTACCTGGCTATCTAGCATCTCTTTTATCATAACTTGATCTATCTTCATATATATAGAGATAACAATTGCGCTAAGTATGAGTGGCCATGAGTCTTTCAAAAGAGAGATTGCTGTAGATTTTTTAAATTTTAGATTTTGAATTTTAAATGGGATTTTATATCGAAGTGCAAAATGACGAATGGCTTGAGATTTTGTATCGGGTGTGAAATGATAAAAATGATATATATAAAAATAGACAAATCCACATGCCAATACAAAACTATCCAACAAAACTACCCATGCAAAAGCAATAAGTGGAGCACCGCTAAGTATAAGTACCACTTTTACTATACTGCTTATAAAAAGTGAAATAATATTTGCATAGACTACATAACGACTTAACACTTTGCTTTGGAAGTATAAGTCTATGACATTAAAAGACTGAAATATTGTAGCAGATGCGATGATAAATACGAGTAGATTTGTATAGCTATCATTTGAAGTGAAGTTTACTGCAACAGCTAGCACGAGTAAAACTCCAAAGGCTCCCATGAGCTTTAGCCAAAAAGCTGTGCCTATAAGCTCATCTCTTATGCTCTTATCTTTTACAAGCTCACGAACTACTATGCCATCAAGCCCAAGAGTAGCGATGGCAGTAAAAAGTCCCACAAAGCTCTGAGCATAAGAAAAAAGCCCAAACTGCTCAGGTCCCAGATATCTAGCTACCCAGATGCCAACAAAAAGCCCTACTATCATGCGAAGAATCTTCTCACCAAAGAGCCAAGAAGTGTTTTTGAAGTACTTCATAAAGCCTTGATTATTTTGTAGGGATTTTAGTTTATTTATCAAGTTTAATTTTCCATTATTTTACAATGCTTACGCCAAAAGGTAAGCAAATTTTTTTACCCACTCCCTAAAAACATCAGAGTGTTCCATCGTTTGCCCATTTTTTTGCAAATCTTGCACACACAAAACCGCAAACTCACTCTTTAACTCTAGTGTATATCTAAGAAGATTATCAAGCCTTTCATCGCTATAGTCTTTAAGCAAAGCGCTTACAAGTCCTATACTAAGAGCGTACAAAACATCTACTTCATCGCTATATTCGCCTTCTCCTGTCTCTAAGATAGCTTCTATATCTGGAAGTTTATGCATAACTTTTATAAAACTTAAAAATCCAACTGCAACTTCACGAGAGACAGCACCACTAAGAGCATCAAGCAAAAGTGTCCCATCCAGATTTGCATTTAAGATATTATGAACATACTCCCAACTTCTAGGAGTTGCAAAGCTTTTTGCATCACTCTTTGCATCAAAAGTAAATAGATGCTCTTTTTTGTAAGAGATATAAGCAATGATTCTCTCATCAAGAGCTTTTTTAAAAGCCCAAAACTTCCAATCATCCACATCAACTTCCATCTCAAAGTGAACAAATCTATTGGCAAGTGGTGATGGCATCCTATATGTCACACCTCTATCGCTCTCACGGTTTCCAGCAGCAACTATAGCCCAACCATCAGGCAACTCATACTCACCTACACATCTATCAAGTATGAGCTGATATGCAGAGGCTTGAACGCTTGGTGCGGCGGTGTTTAGCTCATCTAAAAAGAGTATCCCCTCGCCATCTTTTGGTAAAAAAGCAGGTGGCGCCCAAAGAGCAGTGTGTGACTCTTTATCATAAAATGGAATCCCTTTTAAGTCCGTTGGGTCCATAAGTGCGAGCCTTAAATCTATAAAGCCGATTTTCTTACTCTGTGCAATCTGCTTAACTATAGAAGACTTCCCAATCCCAGGTGCTCCCCATAAAAAAACTGGTACCTTTTGCTCTACTAAAGCTTTAAGTGTTTGTGTTAATCTTGATGCTCTCATCTAAACTTGCCATCCTATATTTTCACTCATAATATGCCTGCCAAAATTTTGGTTTTCTTTGACTGCTCGCTCATACCGAGAATCAAGTTGAAGCTGATATAAAATATCAACTGGTGTGTTAGAGTTTTTTGCCAAAGAGAGCAAAATCTCTGCATCGCCACTCTTTGCTAAGAGTTCCAAAATCTCACTAGGCGTGTTAGAATTTTTAGCAAGCCCTTGATGGTTTTTCTCATCCTCAAAAGCGACTTTAAGTATCTCTTTTGGAGTCGCTCTATTTTGATATAAGGCATCAGAAATCTCTTGTGAAGATTGACCGAGCAAACTATCCACTACATCTCTGTCTATTTGCTCATTTACTGATAAAGCTAGGTTTGCATCTCGGTTTTTAAGTCCTAAAATCCTCTTTTGCATCTCTTTAGTTAGAGAACTATTTTGTGCTAGCTCTACAAGGTTTGCATCTAAAAAAGTCTCAAAGAGTTCAGCATCTAACTTTACATATCTTGCCATATTTCTAGCCAATTCACTCTCTTGCATAAGAGTTTTTATCGTCTCTTTTGTCAGATTTTTGTTATGTGAGAGAGCCTTATGAACTTCACTTATCTCTAAAAGCGCGTTTTGCATCTCTCCATCACAATCTTCTCGCATGGCTATTATCTCTTTTATCTCAAGCGGTCCTTTTTTTATAAACATTTTTAAAACACTCTTTGGAGTTGAGCTGTTTTTAGCAAGGCTTGAGATGATTTTGTAGTTTGATCTATTTGTTTCATCACTCATGCTCAAATGAAGTGGCTCTAAGTTTGCAATGGTTTCTAAAACCAAAGAGTTACTGCTTTGAGATGCGAGATGCATGATACCTAAAGCTGCATACTCAACATTGTGGTTTCTCTCTATGTTTTTATAAAACCGCACTATTAAAGCTGCACTTATATCTCTGTTATCATCATTATCAAAAAAGTTCTCACCGCCCCAATTGTACATCTTTATGAGCTTTAAATACAACTCATCACTTATCATCGGATTTGTTAAAAAGTCTTTTAGCCTTGTTTTGTCTCCTGAGAGCTTTAGACTCATCATAAGCGTATCTGCATCTATGTGTTTTGCAAGTTCTCTCTCAAGCGCATCTATGGAGATAAACTCTAAATCTTTTTTACTCTCATATAGACTCTCGCTCTCATTTTGCTCATAAGGAGTCATCATCTTTGCATCTACAATTAGCTCTACACTATCGCTAAATTTATCTGCAAGCTTTATTTTATGAAACTTTAATTGAGAGTTAAATTCGTCCCAACTAAACGAACGCGTTTTTCCAAAAAGTAAAATAGTCTTATTTTTAAGTTTTTCTAAATTCATAAGGTAGATTATACTCATATTTTTTTAGCATTGTCTTTTTTAGTTATAATAACTTAAAAATCTATAATGGAGCAATATGAGAATTTACGCACCTTGGGAGAGAGCATTTAATAGAATCTCTACTCCTTTTGAAGAGTTTATACATGCTCAAACTACTACTGGTATGATTTTACTTTTTATGACCGTAGTTGCTTTGCTTTTGGCAAATACTCCACTAACACAAGCTTATGCTGATTTTTTTCACACCCAAGTTGAGTTAAGTATTGGCTCGTGGGAACTCTCTCACACCATACATCACTGGATAAATGATGGACTGATGGCTATCTTTTTCTTTATTATCGGACTTGAGATAAAACGAGAGATCTTAACTGGAGAGCTTTCAAACATAAAAGTAGCCATATTACCAATCCTCTCAGCCATTGGTGGTATGGTTGTTCCTGCACTTATCTACATGGCTTTTAACTATAATGAAGCTGGAGCGAAGGGTTGGGGAATCCCAATGGCAACTGATATTGCCTTTGCCATTAGTGCTTTAGTACTTCTAAGAAACAGAGTCTCACCTGCACTTGTAACATTTTTAGTAGCACTTGCTATTGTTGATGACCTCGGCGCTGTTGTGGTTATTGCTATTTTTTATACAGATGATATAAATATGATCTCTCTTACTTTAGTTTTTGCATCTTTTTTAGTGATGGTTATTTTTAATCGCCTTGGTATTCGTATGATACTTCCTTACTTTATAATTGGTCTTATTCTATGGTTTTTTATGCTTGAATCTGGTATACATGCTACCATTGCTGGAGTAGTTGCAGCGATGGCCATTCCATCTAAACCAAAACTTACTCCACTTGATTTTACAAATGACACTAGAGATCTACTCGATAAGTACGATAACTACCCCATAGCAACTGACTGCACTATGCATGATAAGCAAAAAGCGATACTTACAAATATAAAAGACAGAATAATCGCTGTAGAATCTCCTTCTGCAAGGCTTGAACAAAAGTTGCATCTATCTGTTGGCTTAATTGTTATACCACTTTTTGCTCTTGCAAATGCTGGCATCTCTATAGATTTCTCTTCGGTTGGAGACACTATAGTAGAGAGTGTCTCTTTGGGCATTGTAGCAGGGCTTATCCTTGGTAAAGTTCTAGGCATTGCAGGAGTTGCCTGGTTGGCTATAAAACTTGGCATCGCTAAACTTCCAGAGGGGAGCACGATGAGTCAAGTCTTTGGTGTCTCTTTTTTAGGTGGCATAGGTTTTACAATGTCCATATTTATAGCAGATTTAGCTTTTGTTGGAAATCCTGAACTTATATTTCAAGCGAAGATTGGAATTATCGCCGCTTCTCTTTTTGCGGGACTTTTTGGTTATTTTTGGCTAAGATTTGTAGCAAAGAGAGCAGCTTAAATATTTATAGAATTTAGTGTTAATTTTATAAGTAAAAAGATATTAAAAGGATGATTTTTGGCAAAAAAATATGTAATACTTGATACCGAGACAACAGGTATAGGTGAAAACGATAGGATAATACAACTAGGTTTTATGGTCCTAGGTGCCAAAGAGATAGAAGTTCACAACGAATTTTACTCTAGCGAGGTAGATATCAGTTTTGAGGCTATGGAAGTTCATGGCATCACCCCAGATATGTTAGAGGGAAAACCCTCTTGTGTTGATAGTCAAGCTTATAGGAGGCTAGGCGAGCTAAATCTTGAGGAGAACTACCTCATCATCCACAACGCTGATTTTGATATTGGGATGCTTGAGAAGGAGGGCTTTGTAAACAAGATGAGGGTTATAGATACTCTAAGAGTCGCAAAACATGTGCTTCCTGATGAAGAATCACATAGACTTCAATATTTTCGCTATAAAATGGGGCTTTACAAAGAGGAACAAAAAGAGGCTGACAAGCTTGGTATTGTAGTAAAAGCTCACGATGCTATAGGTGATGTTTTAATTTTAAAACTATTTTTATCAAAACTCAAAGATGTAGTGACTTCTACCTTTGTAGGAGAAAACCCTGTTGAGAAGATGGTAGAACTTACTCAAACACCTATCTTTGAACACTACTTCAGATTTGGAAAGTACAGAGGAAAAGCTCTAAAAGAAGTAGCAATTTCAGATGCCGCTTATCTTAGATGGATGCTTAAAAACATGGAAAATCTTGATGAAGATATGCGCTACTCCATCAACAAAGTTTTAGAAACCTAACTCTTTTAAGTTGCTCCTAGCTTTGTAAGAAGTTAGGATTTTAAAGTTTATAGTTGAATGCTCTAAAGAATTATTAAGTTGGATCCTGAGTCAAAACAAGAGAATCGCTTTTTGCTATGCAAAATGTTTCTTTAGAGATTAATCATATGGTTCAATCTAATAAAAAAACAAGGAAGTCACAAAAAATAAAATTAGTGCAATAGCACCACTAATTAAGGCATATGGAAGTTGAGTATTTACATGCTCAACCACCTCACAATCACTCGCCATCGAAGATATAATGGTAGTATCTGAGATAGGCGAACAGTGATCTCCAAAAATACCGCCAGAGATAACAGCTCCTATAACTAAGGCTATATTTGCATCTAAAGTTATTGCCATTGAAGCAGCTATTGGTACCATAATGCTAAAAGTTCCCCAGCTAGTTCCAGTTGAAAAAGATATTAGCGAGCTTAGTAAAAAGATAACAGAAGCTAGCAGATAAATATTTAGACTTTGTTGTGCTAAAGATGCTAAATACTCTCCCGTTTTCAACTCACTTGTAACCTCACCTATCGCAAAAGAAAAAAGTAAAATCATAGCGATAGGAAAGAGCTTTACAGCCCCTTTAAATGAATTTATACCCCAAATTTTATATGTCATGTTTTTTTTTAATGTATAATAAAAAAACATAAATATTAGAGTCGTAACAACTGTGTAAAAGATGGCACTAGAGCCACTACCTTTTAGTAAATCTCCATCTCCAGTTATATAGAGATAGGCAAAAACAAAAAAAACCATTAAAGCGATTGGAACTATCATAAAGTACATACTTTGTGATTTTTTAACTAAGGACTCGTCTTCTTTAGTTTTAGTATTTACATATTTGGCATGTTTCATTGCACCTATATCTATGTTAAACCAGATAGCTACAAAGGTAACAATAAGGGCTACCATTGCATAAAAATTGAACACCAGGGACTCTAAGAGTATCGTAATAGCATCACCCTCTATAACGCCACTTTGAATCTGTGTCGCGATGAGTCCTAAAAGAAGTGCTCCCCAGCCATTTAAAACTATCAAAGAGCTGATGGGAGCTGATGTGGAGTCACAAACAAAAGCTAGTTTAGCAGCTGGGATTTTATACTCTTTAACAAATCCACGACCTACTGCTCCCGCTATTAGTGATGTGATAGAAGACTCTATAAAGATAACCACACCAATAACGTAACTAAGCATTAATGCAGATCTCTCTGACTTTACAAGTCCTAGTCTTTTTTGCATAAACTCTACAAAACCTTCGATGCCACCACTTTGCTCTATGAGAGCCATAATACTTCCAACCAAGATAGCAAAACCAAGAGTCTTTAAGATCCAAGGCTCTTGCAAAAGCGAAACAAAAAGTTCAAAAAGAGCTTTGATGCTAAGTGTGATGGAAAAATCATAAAGTATAAAAAGTCCTAAGACTACTCCACCAAATAAAGAAAGAAGAACACTTCTAGTGTAGAGTGCTAAGAAGATTGCAATAAGCGAGGGAAGAAGAGAAAGGGCAGATGTTTCTATAGCTAGAACTCTATAGCTAAAAGCACCAAACCAGCTCTACCAAACTTCTCTTTATAGATTTCGCACTCTTTTTGTCGAACCTCTTTAAAGCCTAGTTTTTTGTAGTACAGTAGAGTCTCTAGTGAGCCAATCTCTACCATAGCTTGGGCTATTCTATAACCCTTTAATCTTGCAGTTAAAAGACTCTTTTGCATAAGAGCTTTTAGTACCCCAACATCTATAAAACCTTCTATCTCTTCCATAAAGTCAAAAACAAGTGTTCTTTTGTTTAGTTCAAAATCACAAGATTCTAATATCTCTACATACTCATCACTACCATTTTCTCTTTCTATCTCATCTATCGCTTCTATAAAAGTCTCTCTTGTAGCAATTCTAGGCTCATAAGAACAGAGTGAACCAACTTTTTTTCCATCTATCTCTGCTATTAAGAAATTAGTGTAATGACATTGATTTTTAACATTTGTAGTAGTTAATTTTTCTATATATTTTAAAGTTTCTTCATCTTTTTTAGTTGCAAATATAAGATCAAACATTCCGTACTTTTTCTCAGCACGAGAACTTTGCAGTATCATTTTTGCCAAAAAAGGGGCGTCTTCACTTAAAGCTTTTCTTATTTTTATGCTCATATTTTCATCCAAAATTATTTATATTCATTTAGTGGTAATAGTACCATATATTATGATAAAAACATTCTTAATCTAAGGTATTTTGCAAAATTCGTTATTTGAAGCAAAAATAGATTTGATTTTGTAGGATTTACGATATTTTAAAAATAGAGTAGATTTTACTTAGGCAAGAGCTGAGTCTTACCTAATTTCAGAGCTTTAGTCCTCTTTTGTCATTCTATCTTTTGCACAAATACCAAGCAGTGATAGCCCTACTCTGAGTGAGAGTGCTACAACTTCTAAAAGTTTTAAAAGTTTTGCTTCATCAGCAGTTCCAATGATTCTACAATCATAGTAAAACTTATGTAGTGATGCTGCTAAGGATTTTAAATATTCTGGAAGTTTTTGAACTTGGCGAGAAGCAAATGCATCTTCAATGACTTCTGGCAGTAAAAGTGCATCAAAAAGAAGTGCATCCGCACTCTCATTAAGTCCCTTTAATGAAGATACCATAATTTCTTCTTTACTAAAGTTACTCTTAGAGAGAATGGTTTGAATTCTCGCATGAGCGTACTGTATATAAAAAATAGGGTTTGAACTATCTTGCTTTTTAAATTCACTAAGATCAAACTCTAGTGCAGTATCACTCTTTTTTGAGGCAAAGATAAAACGAAGTGCATCTGAGCCTATCTCATCTATAATATCACTCATAAGTATGACATTTCCAGCACGTTTGCTCATCTTGTATGGTTTACCATCTTTTAGCAAACTCACCATTTGAGAAAGCAGAGTCTCGAGTCTTTTACTATCATACCCTAGATACTCTACAGCTGCATTTACTCTAGGGATATAGCCATGATGGTCAGCTCCCCAGATATTTATGTAGTGATCATAACCCCTCTCAAACTTTTGGTTGTGATAGACTATATCGCCAGCTAAGTAAGTCTCTCTACCGTCTTCACGAACAACTACTCTATCGTTATCGTCACCTTTTGCTTGTGAAGCTATCCAGACTTTACCATCTTTTTCATAGATGCCATCACCCATCTTTTTCATAACTCTTTGCCAATCAGCATAGAGAGATGACTCATTAACAAAGCTATCAAAATGAATGTTTGTAGCGGCTAGTGTGTCAACTATAATCTTCATAACTCCATCTTTAGCCCAAAGTGCAAGCTCTTTTTGACGAGATTCATCGCTTAGTATCTCTTTGCCAAACTTAGCTACAGCATCATGCGCTAAAGCATCTAGATAATCGCCTCTATAGTAACTCTGGGGATATTCAACATTCTCGCCTAAGATATTTTCTCTGCCATAGAGTTGGATAGAAAGCCCAAGTAAATCTATCTGATTGCCAGCATCATTTACATAATACTCAGCAGTGATGTCATAACCCAGATGTTTTGCTAATCTATAGAGAGTATCCCCATAGACAGCACCTCTAGCATGACCAATATGTAGTGGTCCAGTTGGGTTTGCACTTACAAATTCTAGGAGAATTTTACTCTTTTTCTCTTGCCTAGCAAACTCTTTTTCGTTCTCTAGTGCCCAAGAAGCATATTCATCTAAAAAATCTTCACTAAGGCGGAAGTTTAGATATCCCTTTAAAGATTCAACACTAGAGAAAATTTCATGATTATCAAATGAAGATGCAATCTCCTCAGCTATAAGCATTGGAGATTTTCTAAGCTCTTTTGCTAAAGAGAACGCTATTGGAGTAGAAAAATGTCCAAAACTTCTATCTTTTGGCTTCTCTAGAACTACATCGCGATCAAATTTTTCGCGCAGAAGTGAAGATACTCGCTGTTTCAAAGTTTACGCTTGTGTTGTAGTTTTTGGAGCTTCTGTTGAAGCAGTAGTTGTTGTTTCTGTTTCTACTTTTTTAGGGTCATCAGTTGAAGCAACCTCAGCTTCATCAACCTCTTTCATCTCGCTTTTAAAGTTTTTGATTCCCTTACCAAGCCCTTTTGCCAAGTCAGGTATCTTTTTTGCACCAAATAAAAGCACAATAATTCCAAATATTATTAGTAGTTCAGTTCCACCAGGCATTCCCATGTTATTTCCTTTTTTTATAAAATTAATGCGAGAGTATAGCTACAATTTGCTGTAATTACTCTTATCACCTCAATCAAAGCAGGGGTTACTGCTCAATATCTTCCCATTTTTGGACAAATTCATTTATTCTGTCAGTAGGGACTTTTATCCTTGCCGTTTTTGCAATTTGCTTTAGTACACTAGCCGCCACATCAAAATCATCATTTATGATTACAAAGTCATATTCAGAAGTTCTTTGAATCTCTCTTTTAGCCATTTTAATTCGATTTTCAATCACTTCTTTAGAGTCTGTTGAGCGATTTATAAGTCTTTTTTTTAGCTCTGAAAGAGAGGGAGGAGTTATAAATACAGATGTTGTAATATCCCCTAACCTATTTTTTATAGCGGTATTTCCCTGTACATCAATGTCAAAGATTACTAACTTGCCCTGACTCAAAGCTTCTTTAACAGGCTTTAGAGATGTTCCATAGTAGTTTCCATGCACTAATGCATACTCTAAAAAAAGATCTTGCTCAATATCTTTTTGAAACTCCTCCTTGCTTACAAAATAGTAATGAACTCCCTCTACTTCTCCCTTTCGCATAGGACGTGTAGTTGTAGAGATAGAAAAATAGTAATCCCCTATATCATCTATTATTGCATTTATTAAAGAGCTTTTCCCAGCACCGCTAGGACCAGAGAGTACTAAAACTACTCCATTTTTTTTATACATCATTTATCGCCCAATGTTATATTGATATTTATCTTCATACCTTTTAATGAAGCAGCTACATCTTTATCTGAGAGTGCTTTTAAAAGTTTTTTAAGAGACTCTACGCCCTCATCATCAGAACTTATCTCTTGTGACACATCTAACTCTTTAGATTCATCAACACTCTTTTCTTGAGGTTCATCTTCGAGTTCTTCGTCCATATCCTCGCCAATAGCTAGTTTAATATCTCTACTGTTTAGAGACTCTAGTCCATCAATATCACTCATATCTATATCCATAAGCGCATCCTCATCAAGCTCACTCTCTAAGTCCTCTTTACTAAGCCCTAGCACTGCATCTTCTATTGTGCTCTCCAAATCATCATCACTTATTTCATCAATATTTAGATCATCTTCTTGAGTTAATTCCTCCTCATCAGACTCTAACATTTCATCAGGCTCATCTTGCTTTGCATCTACTTCGTCTTCTAACACTTCTTCTTTTTTAGGCTCTTCTATCGTTTCTTCTTCATCACTCTCAACATCATCATTAGCCTCTTCCTCTTGGGCTTCTTCATCTTCAAGATCAAAATCTTCTAACTCATCTAAATTATCAAGACTAAACTCGTCAGCTTCTATAACTTTATCTTCTTGAGGCTCTTCTGTCATTTCTTCTTTATCAACCTCACTATCAAGCGCATCAGCCACTTCTTCTTGTGTTTCTTGAATCTCTTCATCTTCAAGATCAAAATCTTCTAGCTCACCAACTGCTTCATCTTTTTCTTCTTCACTCTCTTGTACTTTGCCTTCTTGCTCTGCATTTTCTTCAATATCATCAAGCTCTAAATCATCTAACTCACCAAGACTAAGTTCATCTTCATCTTCAAAGTCATCAAGATTTAATTCATCTTCATCCAGCTCATCTTCTAAGTCAAAATCTTCAAGATCTAAATCATCCAAGTTATCATCATCTTCTTTTTCTGTCTCTTGTAGAAGATTTTGAACCTCTTGAACCTCATCTTTGTCTAAAACACTTTCACTCTTCTCTTGGGTACTTTGATCTATATCTTCATTCAAGTCTTCTTCACTTAAATCTTCTTCTTGTAAGTCATCTAGCTCTAAATCATCAAGTCCATCGTCCTCAAGATCTACATCATCTTCTTGCTCAGGCTCTACTTGAGCATCTTCTTCTACCTCATCAATGCCATCTAAATTTTCAAGCTCATCAGCATCATCCAAATCAATCTCATCAACACCCGCTTCATCACCTTCTGAGTCTAAAATCTCTTCATCATCTTGAGTATCTAATTCACTCTCTTGTGATTCACTCAAGTCTATCTCATCTTGAACTTCCTCAGCCTTCTCTTGGGTGCTATCTAGATTTGCAAAAAGCTCAACCAGGTCAGTTGGTAGGAATGGTTTTATCAAAGTCTCTGTAAAACCCTCTACAGCCTCAGCATCCCGTGAACATATATATAGTGATTTACTAAAGTTTACTTTTGCTTTAACCTCATCAAAAATCTCTTGTGTATAGAGAGTATCATCTACTGCAAAAAGGTCATAGTCTTGAGATTTTAAATCTTGTATGTCGGTGATTATATCTAGTTCATCAGATGTTTTTTGGGCACTTAGCGTGACAAGCTTAGTAACCACTGGATTTTCATTTAGAAGTAAAATTTTCACGAGCATTCCTTTGAGGGCATAAATTTTATCATTGTATCAAAAAAAACTAAAAAAACATCTCTAAGTAGTTAAATGCACCTTGCATTTGTGTCTTTAAAATCAACATTGTAGCAGTTAGTGTAGCTATCAAAACCATAAAGGCTACAGCAATTTTTATAGGAAAACCAATAACAAGTAAGTTAAACTGTGGCATTGTCTTCATAAGCATTCCAAATATTATGTCTTGTAAGAATGTTAGCGCTACGATAGGAAAGGCTATCATAAAACCTACTAAAAACATATTTGAAGCCGCTTGTATTGTATAGTCAAAAAGATTTTTCTCCATCAAAAAACCACCAAGAGGAATGTTGCTTAATGAGCCATCTATAAAAAGCAATAACCAATGATGCAGATCAATAGAGAGAAGGATCATAAGACCAAGTAGTGACAAAAACTGCGAGATGATTGGCATAGAGACACCACTTTGTGGATCAATAGCACTAGCCATTGAAAAACCCATCATAAAAGAGATTTGTCCGCCAGCAAAAGTGATAACATTGTAAGCTAAGAGCAAAATCACACCTATGGCTAAACCAAAGAAAAGCTCACTAAGTATGGCTAAAACTATAGTTGCAACATTTATCTCTATTTGTAAAGGCGGCATAGATGAGTAAAAAACTATAGTAAAGAAAAAAGCCATAGTAGCTTTTATTGTCATAGGAATATTGCTGTGTGAAAAGATTGGTGCAGCTAAAAAAAGTGCCCCAAAGCGAAAAAACAGAAGCACAAAACCAACTATATATGTGTCAGTAAAAATCCCCGCCCAAGACATCTTTTGCTCACTTAACCATTATAAGTTCTTTGTTTTGCAGTCTATAGACTCGTCTGCATCTAGATGCGAGTTCTTCATCGTGAGTAACTAAAATCATAGCTGCATTATTGTCTCTTATAAAGTCAAAAAATATATCCATAACTTCATTTGCGGTTGTTTTATCTAAATTTCCAGTTGGTTCATCAAGAAACAAAACACGAGGTTTTTTAGTAAGAACTCTGGCAATTGAGACTCTTTGCTGTTGTCCACCTGAAAGCTGGGTTACTTTTTGTTCCATATTTTCTAAGATGCTAAGCCTTTTTAACACCTCATCATCTATCTCTTGTTTTGAGAGCATAGCAGCTACTTCAAGATTCTCTCTCGCACTAAAACCTCTAAAGAGATAGTGTGATTGAAATACCAAGCCTAAAGCATCTCTTTTTATCTTTGCTAACTCTTTTTTGCTCATCAACTCTACGTTTTTACCAAAAAGCTCAACACTCCCAGTATCTGGAGTTAACAGAGTTGAGAGAATGTGAAGTAGAGTTGATTTGCCACTCCCGCTTATGCCTATAATAGCAATAGAGTCACCCTCATCAAGCTCTATAGAGACATCTCTAAAGAGTTCATATTCAAAAGTGTGTGATATATTTTTTGCCGATAGTAGATTCATAAGAGTGATTATATCAA
This sequence comes from Sulfurimonas hongkongensis, assembly GCF_000445475.1. Classification (NCBI taxonomy): domain Bacteria; kingdom Pseudomonadati; phylum Campylobacterota; class Epsilonproteobacteria; order Campylobacterales; family Sulfurimonadaceae; genus Sulfurimonas; species Sulfurimonas hongkongensis. Next base: position 66,538 of record NZ_AUPZ01000005.1, on the reverse strand, counting down.
GTATTGCTAAAAATATCTCTTTTAGCTTTTAAATATTTTCTCGCAACCTCTCTTTGCAACTCTATCGAGCCTCTTTGCATAGACTCTCTCTACTATCTTTTTAACTATATATGCAAGATAACCATTAAAGTATAGACCAAAAAGTTTAGATGCAGCGTAGTTTCTTCCAAGTGCTATAAGTACACCACGAGATGCAATCTTGTATGCTTGGAGCTCTTTATCTAAAACCAAATTCTCTATATTTTTAGCACAAAACTCTGCCATCTGTTCTGATACATCTGCTGTTGCTGGAACAACTTTGCCATCGTTGTATATTGTAGTGCAATCTCCAATAGCGAAGACTTCATCATATTTTTTTACTTGCAAAAACTCATTTGTTTCAATAAAACCACGACTATTTTTTTCTAATTTGAGTTTATAAACTAAGGTATTTGGCTCTATTCCACCTGCAAATATCATAAAATCCATAGGTAAAACCTCTCCATCACTTAAGCTTACACTAACTCCATCAAGCCCTACAACTTTTCTCTCATTTTTTACTAAAACGCCAAGCTCTCTTAGTCTTTTTTTTGACTTTTGTACTAGCTTCTCATCCATACCTTTTAGTATGTTTTTTGCAGAATTAACCAGCACTATATTTAGCGTTCTGCATATAAAGTTGTTATTATTATAAAACTCTCTTGAGTAAGAGGCCATCTGTGCAACGATTTCTACACCGCTAAGTCCAGCTCCTGCCACTATTATATTTAAAGGTTTAGCGTGAGTTCCACCCTCGTGCACTTTGTTAAAAAGTGACATCTCAAACTTTTGCTTAAAGTACATTGCGCGATGTAGTGATTTTACACCATAGGCATATTCTAAACCTTTGATACTTGGCATAAACTTTGTTCTAGATCCTACTGCAATAACAAGATAGTCATAGCTATACCGTTGAGTTTGAGTGATAACCTTTTTATTATCAAAATCAACACTTGTAACTTCTTGCTTGTAAAAAACTACATTCTCATCAAAACCCATGCAAAAAGTATAGAGATCAAGTGTGACTTGAGCAAAATCCTCTTCATTTGCTATAAGATCATAAACTTCTGTTTGCATGTAGTGATATGGATTTTTATCAAAAAGTATGATTTGATTTTGTTTGTTTTTGGCTAAATATTCAATGGTACGAAGGCCAGCATAACCGCCACCAATAATAATAATTTTATTTGATTTTTCCATGATGAGAGTATATCATCATTTATAATTATATGAAAATATTTAATGTAGAAGCATTATTCTTACGCCAAAGCGTAAGAATAAAGGTAGATTTATCCCATCTGTGCTGCAACTTCTGCAGCGAAGTCATCAGCTTTTTTCTCGATTCCCTCACCTACTTCAAAACGAATAAATTCAACAATCTCAGCACTTCCGCCAAGTTTTTTAGCTGCGGCTTCTACAGCCTCGGCTACTGTCTTTTTATCATCTAAAACATAAGTTTGATCTAGTAAAGCTTGCTCTTTATCTAGTGTAGTATTATCATCGATAAAACGAGCTAATGAACCTGGGATGATTTTATCCCAAATTTTCTCTGGTTTACCTTGAGCTTTAAGTTCCGCTTTGATATCAGCCTCAGCCTGAGCTAACACTGAATCTGTAAGTTGACTCATAGAGATATACTGAGGTATATTTTTAAGAGTTTTTCCTAAACGAGCTAACTCTTCATTCTCTTTTTTTATAGCTTCAATTCTACCAATAGTCTCACTAGCCACAAACTCAGCATCAAAGTCTTTGTAGCTTAGAGTTGTAGGCTTCATAGCAGATGCATGCATAGCAACTTGCTTAAGAGTATCACGCATACCCTCAGCAGTCTTAGCACTATCACATTTTGCAAGGACAATAACTGCTATACGGTTGTTTGAGTGGATATAACCATTTAGTGCTACAGTATCATCATCAGCACTAAGTGTAGCAAAGCGGCGGATATCTATCTTCTCACCAATCTTTGCAACTGATTCTGAAAAATATGTGCCAAATGAACTAGACTTAATAGCATCTACATCAGCAGGAGAGTTACTATATATCTCTTCTGTTGTCTTTAAAATTAGGTCTTTAAAACCATCATTTTGAGCCACAAAATCAGTCTCTGAGTTAATCTCAACTATAGTAGCTTTTGAAAAATCATCAGCGATTTTAAAACCAACTAGACCCTCAGCTGCAACTCTGTCAGCTTTTTTAGCTGCTTTTGCGATTCCTCTCTCTTTTAGAAGTTCAGTTGCCTTTGCCATGTCTCCATCAGCCTCAACTAAAACTTTTTTACAATCCATCATAGGAGCATCAGTTGCCGTGCGTAACTCTTTAACCATTGCTGCTGTTATATCTGCCATAGTTATGCTTCCTCTGTTGTTGTTGCTGGGGCCGCTTCCTCAGTTGCTACAGCTTCTTCTTGCTCTGGAGCATCTTGTTCAGCTACTTCTTCTTGCTCTGGTGCATCTCTTAGAGCTTTACCTTCGTTGATTGCAGCAGTCATCTCACGACAAAAAAGTTGGATAGAACGAATAGCATCATCATTTCCAGGGATTGGGTAAGTTATAAGATCTGGGTCACAGTTTGTATCTAGTGGAGCAATAACAGGGATGCCTAAACATCTTGCTTCTAAAACTGCAATATGCTCTTTTACAGCATCTACAACAAAAAGCATATCTGGTAGTTTTTTCATCTTACGAATACCACCAAAGTATGTTTCAAGTTTATCTTTTTTTCTTGAGAGCATTAAAGCTTCTTTTTTAGTTAAAAGATCGATTTGACCACTCTCTTGCATCTCAGTAATAACATCAAGTTTACGGATAGACTTTTGAATAGTTGGAAAGTTTGTAAGCATTCCACCTAACCATCTGTTATCAACATATGGCATATCACAAGCGATAGCTGCATCTCTAACTGAGTTACGAGCTTGTTTTTTTGTACCAACAAAAAGTACAGTTTTGCCCTCGTGTGCCGCGTCCATAACAATAGTGTATGTATTACGAAAATAACGAAGAGTCTTTTGTAAGTCAATGATGTAGATATTTTTACGAACACCAAAGATGTATTTTTTCATTTTCGGGTTCCAACGACGAGTTTGGTGTCCAAAGTGTACACCACATTCCAATAGGTCTTTCATAGTTACCATTAGGTATCCTTAAAGGCTTTTTCAGCCAGAGTTTTTTTACTTGCTATGCAAGTTTTTGTCTCTACAAGAGAGACAAGCTTTAGTGTCTTAGCGACTAGCGAAGCAAAGCGGAACTTTGTCCCGACTTGCGTTTAAATAGTAGTTAGTTAGCTTTGAGAGTGCCCGAACAAGCATCTCTTAAAAAAGAGAGTTGCACTAACTTTTTGACACAATCTGTTAATATTTTCTTTTATAAAAGAAAAATCCGCGAATTATACTAAAGTTTAATTTAAAAACAACTTTTTCTCAAAGCTTTTGCAACTCTTGAAGTTCAACTTTAACTTTTGCAACATGATCTTTTACTTTTACTTTTTCAAACACAGCTTTTATAACTCCATGGGGATCTATAATAAAAGTAGTGCGAACTATCCCCATATACTCTTTGCCAAAATTTTTCTTCTTTTGCCAAACGCCGTACTCCTGCATCATAGTAGTCTCTTCATCACTCAAAAGTGTAATGCCAAGCTCTTTTTTTTCTATAAAATTGCGATGCTTTTTAGTAGAATCTGCACTAACGCCTAAGATGATGGCATCTAACTCACTAAAGTCAGGCGCAGCCTCGGTAAATTCACAAGCCTCAGTTGTACATCCTGGAGTATTATCTTTTGGATAAAAGTATAAAACTATCCATTTGCCTTTTAAATCTCTTAAACATATCTCAATATCATCTTGATTTGCCAAGCAAAACTCTGGTGCTTTGTCATTTATTTTTAACATAATTATTTTCCTTTATTTTTTTAACCTTGCAGCTTTCTCAAAACTCAATACACCCTGGAAGTGCGTCTTTTAGGAATACTAACCTATGGCGTTCTTCAAGATGAGTCCCGCAAAAAAGCTTTCAAGCCATACTAGGCGAGGCTGAAGCCTCGCTTGCAAAAATCTTGACAAGCTTCAAAATCTCACATTTCTCAACACTTAACACCTCAATAAACAAACATCAAAAAGTAAACCCAGATGCCTGTTAGTGAAGTTAGTGTTACTCCCATAAATGTTATGAGCCCTATCTTTTTGTGTTTGTTTTGACGAAGTAGCTTTTTGGCCATAAAAATAGCCATACCCCAAATTATTAGCGTAATGATGGAGATTGCTATATGAAACACTAAGACTATAAAAGCGTAGTTGTGTGAGACTGAACTCTCTTGCATAAACACGTTAAATCCGCCAGCCATTCTCACACCAGTCTCAAAATATCCTAAAATTATAACAGAAAATGCAAATATAAATATCTGTGCATAGGAGTGAAGTTTATACTTTTTAGCTCTAGCTAAAAAGATGACACTTGCTACTAAAAGCGGTAATAACGCTACTATAAGTGTGACCACATCCATAAAAAATGGTGCTCTTGTTCCTAAAAATCCTGAGTGAAACATATATTGTAAATTGTTCAACTTTTAATTCCTTTTTGATAGTAAACATACCAAGATGTCAACAGGGCTAAGATAACCAAGACCACAATAATAATCTGTTTTAAGTAAATACTTAGTAGCTCTTGATTTTCGCCTATAAAATATCCAAGCATAGTAAGTATCAACGCCCAGATGCCAGCTCCTAATGCTGTGTAGATGGAGAAAGTGACTATATTCATGCGAGCTAAACCCGCTGGGATAGATATAAGTTGCCTAATCCCTGGGATAAGCCTTCCAGTAAAAGTGGAGATATGACCATGTTTATAAAAGAAATTGTCCATCTTATCTAGTGCACTCCCTTTAATAAAAAAATACTTTCCATACTTTTTTAAAAACCTCCTACCCAAACTAAGAGCAAGATAGTAGTTTATAAATGCTCCAAGCATTGAGCCACTAAGCCCACTAAACATTATCATAGATATACTCATCTGATTTTGTGATGCTAAATATCCCGCTGGAACAAGAATAATCTCACTTGGAAAAGGGATAAATGAACTCTCTATTGCCATCAGCAAAAAGATACCAAGGTATCCCCAGTCAAATATTAAGTCAACTAAACCTTGTGCTAACTCTTTTATCATTTAAGTGTCTCTTTTATATCTTTTATCATCATATCTGCAACTCCTTTTATCGAGTACTCTATAAGTTTTTTACTCTTTTGCTCTAATGGCTTACCAACGGTGCTAAGGAGTTTTTCTCTTAATTCATCTCCCTCTCTTTGACACCAACCTAGTTCATTTTTTACAATAAAACTAGCATTGTGATACTGATGGTCAGATGCAGCGTAAGGATATGGAACAAAAAGAGCTGGGAGTCCATTTGCACTAAGCTCCCAAAGTGTACTAGCTCCTGCGCGGCTTACCGCTAAGTCTGCTCTAGAGATAAGCTTGTCTAAGTCCTTAGTAAATCCGTAAAGTTCTACTTCAACACCTAAGTCCTTATACTCTTGTTTGACTCTCTCATAATCACTCTCTCCCGCTTGATGGATGATTTTTATATCTCTTTTTTTAAGCTCTTGTGCCACGCTAAGAGCTAGGTCATTAATGGCTTTTGCCCCATGAGAGCCACCTAAAAATATGATACACTTTAAACTCTCTCTTATTCTTTGACTCTTAAAAAACACATCTTTTACGGGGTAACCTTTTATGGACGAATCTTTATCATAAGCTGAGACAAACCTCTTTGCATATGGCTTTAAAAGAGAGTTAAGCCTCCCAAGAACTGCATTTTGTTCATGGATAAAGAGTGAGATTCTTAGGCTTAACGAGGCAAAAGATGCTGCAGCTGCTGAGAAACCTCCCACACTATAAGTAGCCTCTATTTTATGTCTTTTTAGTATCTCTCTTGAAACTAAAAATGCACGAAAGATATTCCACATGGCTTTTACTTTAGCAAAACCCCTTTTATTTACCACACCACTACTGTTTAAAAAATAGACATAAGAAAAGTTGCTTTTACCCTCAAAATATTTTCTGTCCTGCCCACTTGTTGAGCCTATAAAAATCACTTCAAATCCATTCTCTAGTGCTTTGGTAGCTAGTGCATCAGCTATCATCAAATGCCCTCCTGTTCCTCCACCTGTTATGCATAACTTCAAATAAACACCTCTTTACATCTTTGCTTTTCTAGATGCCATAAGCACCATCCCAACCGCCATAGCTGAGGCTATAATGGCAGATCCACCATAGCTTAAAAAAGGAACAGAGATACCTTTTATAGGGGTTATTCCACTTATACCATAAGCATTTATCAAAAAAGCAAATGACAAAAGTAAGCCAACTCCAAGTGAAAAAAGATAAGAGCATCTATCCTTTGAACGGTTTGCTATCTTAAAGACTCTCTGCAGTATCCACATAAAAAGTATAACCACCAAAAAAACACCTACAAAACCAAACTCTTCTGCAAGTCCTGCTAAAACAAAGTCTGTGTGAACCTCACTTAAAAAACCAAGTTTAAAAGTTCCATTTGCTAAACCTGTTCCAAAGATGCCACCATTATGTATAGCATTTAGTGAGTGTCCTATCTGATATGGTTCTATCTCTGTTGGAACTCTTAGCTTACTAGCAATGGCTGCTGGAAAAAGCTCTAGTACGCTGTTTTGAGCCAGTGCCCACCACGATTTTATCCTACTTATGCGATGCTCAGCCATCATAATAAAAAAGACAAAAAATATCATAGAGATGGAGAGGAGTGAGAGGAAAAATCTAAAACTACTCCCTGCAAACATAAGCATAAAAAGCAGAGTCATTCCAAGTACAACAACTTGTCCTAAATCATTTTGTATAAAAGCTATCATAAACATAGCTCCAACAAAAACTAAAGCATAAGGGGTAAAGCGCTTGAACTCTGCACCGATTCCCATACCATCGTGATGGCCTAATTTTCTTGAAAAACTCCAAGCCAAAAAATAGACAAAACCAACTTTAAAAAACTCTACAGGAGCAAGGGAGAATCCAAAAAGCTTTATCCATCTCTTTGCACCGCCAACTTCTGAGACTAGGTTCTCTGGCAAAAATGGCATCGCTATCATCATAAGCATAGAGCCAAAAAATAGAGTCAAACCTACTATTTTTAGCCATTTATCAGGATTTAACTGAGCAAGCGACCAAATGATAACAATAGCAATAAAGCCAAAGATAGCTTGTCTTAGAGCAAAATGAAACTCATTTACCCCAAAGAGCAAAGTTGTATATGCTGAGAGTGAGTAGGTAAGGATGATACTTATTAAAATCATCATTGAGACTAGTGTAAAGAGTTTTCTATCTGCCATTATTTGATTTTATTTATCTTTAGGACAAACTCTACTTCTGCTTTTGAGATATGCAACTCTTTTGAGATTGTCTCTAGGGAGACGCCTTGTTTGAAAAGTGAGATGATTTTCTCATCATCATTTCCATGAACTGAGGTAGGGATGGATATCTGTTTTACTCCACTTTGTATAGTTGCAATTCTAAGATTTAGCTGCTCATCCATAACTACAAGAGTCTCTTCAACTCTTTTAAGCCCTAGAGAGACTGGCTTTACTAAGTCATATGTAGTTCTCTCTACCTCTGCGTAAATATCTTCATCACTCATACGAGTGTTGTGTGCTTTTATCTCTTTTTTAGTAGTGTCTAACTCTTTTTTTAAGTAGAAAATCTCCCTATTTAAGTCTTCAACTACTGATGCAACTGAGCGGATATTTTTATGTGATTCTGAGTCTTTTGATAATACAAAATAGATAAGATACAAAATCATTGCAGCCATTGCAACTACAATGTACTCTATATTTAAAAACTCAAGATACTTCATTTAGCCTTAGCCTCGCGTATAAGAACTCTCTCTCTAGCTGTCAGATATGCGCCCCACTCTTTTTCGTCTCTCTCATGTATCTTTGTGATCTCTGCAAGTGATGAGTCTACGGCTTTAAAGAAAATCGGCACATCTCTTTTTGGGTGTACTGGCATCTCAACCCTTCCATAATAATCTACTCCGCTAACAAAAACATCTGAGCTAACTTTAAAGTGTTCAAAACCTATAGATTCTATATCTACCTTATGTTCTAAATAGACTCTTTTTGGTTTTTCATTTTTTAAAAACATCTCAAGTGCATCTATTTTTCTGTGAAGCTCTACAATTAAGTTTAGTAGTACTGGGTCACTCTCAGCTGTCTCACCTCTTCCTTTAGCTAGTTTTAACCATTGGCTTATAGGATCATCGTCACTCTCACTTAGTTTTGAGAACTCTTTTTTAAATTCCTCTTCATTTACACTAACTTCATCATAAGCCATGCTAATATGAGATGCAACTAGACGGACATTCATGAAAAAACCTTATCTAAAATGATAAAGATTAAAAAAGCGACTCCAAGGTAGCCGTTTACTGTAAAAAAAGCACGATCTATCTGAGTAAAGTCACGCCTTACAATCTTGTGTTCATATCCTAGCATAATAGCACTAAGTATCACTGCCACATAAGCAAAAAGCCCAAGTCCAGCTATCCAAACAAACAGAGCCCAAAATATAACACTTAACATATGAAACAAAAATGAGATAAAAAGGGTAGCCTCAGCTCCAAATCTTGAAGGAATAGAATAGAGTGAATGTTTTACATCAAACTCTATATCTTGAAGTGAGTAGAGTAGGTCAAATCCAGCCACCCAAAAGATAACACCGAGACTAAGTATCACCGACCAAGGTGGAATATTTGCCTCAACTGCAACAACCCCAGCAATAGGGGCTAAACCCAAAGAGATGCCTAGAACCATGTGTGCAAAATGAGAAAACCTTTTAAAGTAAGAGTAAGAGCCTAAAATAAACAAGATAGGAAGACTAAGCTTTAGTGCTAAATCATTTATCATGTAAGCTACTGCTACAAAAACCAAAGCATTTACAACTACAAAAATCATAATGCTTGTGCTATCAAGCCTGCCATCAACATTTGGACGTGCCTTTGTTCTAGGGTTTGCGGCATCTATGTCCCTATCGGCATATCTGTTTAAACCCATAGCGAAGTTTCTAGCACTAATAGCCGCTAAAACGCCCATTAAAAGCAACCAAAAACCAAACCAGCCATCAGCTGCAACTATCATAGCTATAAATATAAATGGCAGAGAAAATATAGAGTGTTCAAACATCACAAGTTCATTAAAGTCTTTTATTTTGTTGATATATTTTTGCAAGCTTTTGCCTTGAGAGATTTTTGAGTTTATTTTACCCAAAGTTGATTTAAAATGATATAATTTTGCCATGAACACTCCCATAAAACAACTCTCAATCATAGGACCAACCGCATCAGGAAAGAGTGATTTAGCTATCAAAGTCGCACAAAAATTTGATGCTTATATCCTCTCTATAGACTCTCTTAGTATCTACAAAGAGATCGATATTGTCTCAGCAAAGCCATCAAAAGATGAACTTGCAAGTGTTAAACATTTTGGCATAGATATGCTCTACCCAGATGAGTATTTTTCTGTAGAGATTTTTATAAACCTCTATAAACAAGTAAAAGAACTGTGTCAAAAAGATAACAAAAATCTTATCATAGTTGGTGGGACTTCCTTTTATCTAAAGTCTCTTCTAAATGGATTATCGCCCCTCCCAACTATAGATGCCAAGATAAAACTTCTTGTAAAAGAGGAGCTTTGTGAGCTAAATGAGTGCTACAATCTACTCTATGATGCCGACAAAGAGTACATGAAAAACATAAGTCCAAACGACTCATACAGGATAGAAAAGGCACTTTTCATCTATAGGGCTTCTGGGCTTACTCCAAGTGAGTACTTTAGAGCAAATCCTCCAAAGCCTATTATAAAAAATCTTGATATCTATAATATTGATGTAGATAGAGATATTTTACACAAAAGAATTGCAAAGAGAACTAAAAAGATGCTTGACTCCGGACTTATTGATGAAGTCTGTTATCTAGAGCAAAAGTACACAAGGTCGCCCCACTCTATGAGCGCCATAGGCATAGTTGAAGTCTTAGACTTTCTTGATGGTAAGAGCACAAAAGAGCAGATGAGTGAGCTAATCTCAACTCACACAGCGCAGCTTGCAAAAAGGCAACAAACTTTTAACCGCACACAATTTGAAAATATTAGATCTGCAAAACTAAATGAACTAGAAGTTTTACTAACATGAAACTCTTTTTAATCTTGCTAATAAGCATAAATTTATATGCCAAGAGCTCTCTTTACTTTTTTCCAAAAGATGCTAAAAGAGCTAAAGATGATATTGAAAAACTCATTAATTCTTCAAAACATAGTATAGATATAGCCATGTATAATTTTGGAGATAAAAAACTAGTAAAGTTATTGCAAAAAGCCCAAAAAAGAGGCGTTATAGTAAAAGTTTTTTATGATAAAAAAGATGTTAATTTTAAAAATATAAAAGCCAAAACACTAGATAAAAAGCTCCACACAAAGATAGCTATATTTGACAAAAAAATAGTTGCCTTTGGAAGCCCAAACTGGACTAAGAAGAGTTTTAAAAAAAATTATGAAGTTTTATATATAACAAACGATAAAAAACTTCTAAGAGAGTTTAATGGATTTTTTGAGAAACTAAAGTAAACACATGACCAACCGTCATCCTGAGTCACTTTTCGTCATCCTGAACTTGATTCAGGATCTCATGCTTTTAAAGAGTTCATGAGACTCTGTACTAAGCACGGAGTGGCGGAAGTGTATGCCATCTAAAAAGTTCTCAGAGTTTTAACCTACAACTTGCTCTCTTTAGCCGCCTTAGCCAACTTAGCCCATGCAGAATCTTTGTCTGCTTCTATGGAGTCTTCATAGGCCCTCTGAGCATCTTCGCCTCTCCAAAGTTTCTCATAAACAGTCCCTAACAAATACTTCTGTCTAGCTCTATTTGAGTTTGAAATTTTTATCTCGTCTAAAGACTTTATAACCTCTAGTGCCTTGTTTAAGTCCTCTTTGTTTATATAGGCTTGATAGAGCGTAAACTCTACAAAAGGACTCTGTACGTAAGAGCTTGAAGCCTCTTGTATCTTCATAACTTCATTTGCGTACTTTATAACTAGATTATCGTCATTCCTCTGGCTCCCAATTGCCATCACTGCAATATATCTCTCTATATCAATATAACTATCTCCATAGACCCTTTGGATATCTACAATAGTCTCTATCATCTTGTTTTCATTCTCTAGCCTTTGGTAAGTATCAAACAAAATTCTATAAACATCTTTATACTCTGAGTCTACCTCTTGTGCTATAAGTGTCACTAAATCTTTTGATGCCTTTAGAACATCACTATAGTTTCCTGTTGCAAAATCAACTTTTATATAACGATATAGCCACTTTTTCCTTACCTCTAAATCTTTTGATTTTAAGTTTTTTAAAGCTATATTTTTTGCAAGTAAAAAATCAGCCCCTTTCATAGCACACTCATAGATGCCATCATCCCAACTATCTGAGAGTTTTATAGAGTACTCTGTAGAGATTTTTAAAACACTATGACACTCTTTTTCTTTTAGTGCCTCCTCCATTGCTCCAACGGCTGCATCGTTTATAATTTGTTGTATGTCCTCATAAACCGTTGCATCTAATTCTAAGAGTTTGTCTTTAGATTCGAGGACTTGCTTATACATTGAGTTTTCAAGCATTAATTTAGCTTTTTCGTATATAGCTCTTTTGCCTATACTATCATCTCTATAAGTCTCTTCAAGCTTGTCATAATCAGCTAGTTTTGTGCTTAAATTTGCATCACTTACATCAAAAAACAGAGAGTCTTTTGCTACTTGAACCTCGTGCTCAAAGAGCCCATCAACAAACGTCTCAAAGTAGTTGTTAAGAGCTTCTAACGCCTCTTGTTTTTTAGAAGTTTTTGCAAGCCAAATACCAACATCTTTAACTAAAGACTCATACTCAATATACTCTAAATTTATCTCATCTAAAAGTGATTGTGCAATAGCTGCCGCGGTTAGATACTCTTGCTTTTGGGCAAAGGAGTCCATCATACGAAGAGACTCTTCATACTTTGAGACAAAAAAACTTGGCTTTGCATTTACTATTTTCATAGCATACTCACTAGCTATTTTATGTTTTTCTCTATAAATATTGTATTGTGCAAGTTTAAAAGCCGCAGTAGCTGCTATGTCTATGTCCCTAGTCTCATTAAGAGCTTTTTCATAAAAAGATAGAGCTTTTGAAGCTGCACCTGATTCTTCTAGCATCTGGGCTTTATATATATAACCCCACTTTGCAAATGGTGATTCTTCATGCTCGCTAAAGAGCCTATCAAAGAAGTAGTCAGCTTGTGTGCCAACTCCTTCTAATGAATAAGCCCTAGCGATGAGAGATAAAACCTCTGCTACATTATCATCTGATGAATACTCTCTTAGGTAGATTTTTGATAGTTCTATAACTTCATCATTATTTCCCTCTAACTTAGCATTTACTTTTATTTTGTAGTAGAGAAGTTCAGCTCTAAAGAGTGAAGATGGGTACTCGCGAATAACTTCATTTATAAGGTCTAAAGATTTTTCATACTCTTTTTGTGCATAAAGCTTTTTAATCTTTAAGTATTCGCTTACATCGTTAACTTCTTTGATATGAACAGGTTTACCTTCTATATCAAGACTTCCTACATATGGAAGTCTGTTTTTATCTAAAAAAAATGGGAAATTTATAGCTACATCTGAGCTTTCTTGAGTTTTTAAAAATGGCACTTCTTTAAGGTAACCAACTACCACCCAATGAGATGCAAGCTCTGCATTTACGTCAAAAACACTATCATCTTGACTTAGGTTAAATACAACAGGATAGAGTTTCATCTTTTTAAAAGGTGTTATTATTAAAAAAAATGTTTTTTTCTTTATCTGAGATTCTATCTTAAAAAAATCATTTTGGATTGGTTTTAATCCTCCTGATGGAGCTTTTGAAAATGCACAAACTATCTGAATGACTTCTTCAAAGTCATTTATCATCTCTTTGCATAAAAATCTGTCTTTATCTTTTATATGGAGTGTTGAGTAGTCGTCAAAATTTGCTCTTGCACCTTGCATAGAGATATCAAGTGCAAAAAGATTAAAAGAGAAAAAGGCTAAAAGCATCCACTTTAACAAATCTTCTTCCTTTGCTTGTTAATAATTAATCTATCCTAGAGCAAAGATATTTAGTACAAAATAACGGTTATCTTGCACTCTCGAAAAACTTGTTTTTCGTAGCTTTAGGGGGTTGCAAGGGACAGAATGTCCCTGCCGCTAAAACGGACAAGTTCGTTTTAGTGTACAAAATAAGCTAGTAACCACTTTTAAATACTAGTGCTGTAATAAACTCTAAAACAGGATTTATAGCAACAAAAGCAAAAATAGTTCCCACTGCTGCAAAGCCGATAATAGTTCTTAGTGGATTTGTTGCATTTGCTGCAAAGACGTGTCCATTTTTGTTTAAAGCTGGCTCTCTCATAAACATAAATACTATTAATTTTAAGTAGTAATATCCAGCAATTGCAGAGTTTAACGCCATGACAAGAGCTAACACTGTATATCCACCTGAGACTGCAGAAGATATCATATAAAGTTTACCCCAAAATAGTGCAAATGGAGGTATCCCAGCTAAACTTAGCATAAAAAGTCCCATGATAGTCGCTGCAACTGGTGCAGTTTGAACCATGCCTGCAAACTTGTTATAACTATGGTCTGAACTTTGATGCAACGGTAGATGTTTTTGACGAGAAATCCAGAGCATACTAAATGCACCAAGATTAGTAAAACTAAATAGTATCCAGTATAAGAAAAGAGCACTATTTGACTGAGTTGTACCGATAAGAACCGCAGCCATTACAAAACCAGCATGAGAGATGGAGCTATATGCTAGCATTCTTTTAACATCGTTTTGTACTAGTGCCCAAATATTTGCAGCTGTCATTGTTACTACAACTACAATGTAGAGAATTATCTCTAACCATACTACACCGCTATGAATCAAGAACTCGAACATCCTCATAGCCACTATAAACACCGCTATTTTTGGAACTATAGACATAAATCCAGCCAGAGCCGCAGAGGAGCCTTCATAAACATCAGGCGCCCATGTATGAAATGGAACAAGAGAGAGTTTAAATCCAAGAGCTCCTAAGAGAAAAGTAACACCAACAAGAACAAAGCCCATATCAGCAAAGCCATTTTCTGTAAGCACTGTAGCTATTTGGTTAATCTCCACTGAACCTGTAAGTGCATAAAATACCATCGAGCCAAAACTAAAAAAACCAGCTGCTAAGGCTCCCATAGTAAAGTATTTAACTGCCGCTTCAAAAGATTTGTCACGGTTATGCATAGCTATCATAGTATATAGTGCCAATGATGCAGTCTCAAGTCCTACAAAGATTAGAATTAGATTGTCTGTGGCAACCATAAACTGAAAACCACCAAGCATAAACAAAAAGAGTGCGAAAAATTCAGAGTAAGAAAACTCATGAAATCTTTTGTGTGTTAAGGCTAATGGAATGAAAAGCAGTGATGCACCAACTATGATGAGTTGTGCTAAGATTGCAAGTCCATCTATTAGCATCACATCAAAGACACCCATAATAGTGCCACCTGTACTAAATAGTCCTGCTGTTTGTGCTATTGCTCCAAAGTCTAAAAGTAAGAAAATGATACTTATCATTACATAAAGAGTCTTATCTAAATCACTCTTGAAAATATCAATTATTAAGATTAGCAGAGCACCAATGATAGGAATTAACATTGGTGCAAGAGTCATCAAGTTTAATGACTCTAGTGAAACGTTTACTGGCTCTAACATTAGTTTGCCTCCTTAACTCTAGTAACCCCATCCATCAGGTTAGGGATTCTCTTTTTAGCTTCTTCGCTGATAGACTTATCATGCATCAGTTGAACAACTGATTCAACTGAGTTGTTGATAGGCTCTAAGAGAGGTTTAGGGTAGACACCCAACCAGACTGTGATGATAACAAGAGGAACTAAAGCTACAAGCTCTCTTTTGTTTACATCTGGGAGGTTTCTATTTTTTTCATTTGTAACTTCACCAAAAAACATCTTTTTATAAGCCGCCAACATATATATAGCACCAACTATAATAGCTATTCCAGCTAGAAGAGTTAAGATGTGTGATTGTTGATAGAAACCTAAAAGACTTAAAAACTCTCCAACAAAGTTTATAGTAAGTGGAAGACCAACTGATGCCATAAGCATTATCCCAAAGATGGTTGCATATCGTGGCATAACAGAAGCAAGCCCGCCAAACTCAGCCATCATCTTAGTATGTCTTCTATCATAAATAACACCAACAAGTAAAAATAGTGCTCCTGAGACTACACCGTGAGCTATCATTAAAAAGATAGAACCTGTAATACCCTCAACATTTAGAGCAAAAGTTCCCAATATGATAACACCCATATGTGAGATGGATGAGTATGCAACAACTTGCTTGATATCCTCTTGAGCATAAGCCACCATAGCTGTATAAATAATCATAATAATAGCGATAACCGCTATAGGAAACATAAAAAATACAGATGCATCAGGAAACATCGGAAGTGATAATCTTATAAACGCATATGTACCCATCTTTAGTAAGATGGCAGCTAGTATAACTGAACCAATGGTTGGTGCTTGTCCATGAGCGTATGGCAACCATGTATGAAATGGAAACATTGGAACTTTAATGGCAAAACCAACAAAAAATGCTATAAATAGCCATAGTTGAAAGGTCTCAGGAAGTATAAGTCTATACCACTCTAAAAATGCAAAACTCCACGATCCCGTAGCTTGATAGTAAAAATATGCCATAAATAGCATACCAACTAGCATAACTAGTGAGCCTGTAAAAGTATAGAGGAAAAACTTTACAGAGGCGTAAATTCTAAGAGGTCCACCCCATGCACCAATGATATATAGCATCGGAACAAGTGAAAGCTCCCAAAATACATAAAATACAATAGCGTCTAGTGCCACAAAAACACCAGCCATAGTCATCTGTAAAAACAGAAGTGAGATTATCATGTTTTTAACATTCTTAGTCTCACCTAAAGAAGCTATACCTATCATAGTAAAAAATGAAGCCAGTATGACTATAAAAAGTGAGATACCATCTACTCCTAGTATGTAGTTGATTCCAAAAGAAGGAACAAGTGGAACCATCTCCATAAACTGCATTCCAGATATACTAGAATCAAATGAGAACCACAACAACAAGGATAGAGCAAACTCTATAAATGCAACTGCAACACCATAAGCTCTTATACTATCTTTTGCAACAGCAAAACCAAATATTGCCGCTACTGCTGGAAAGAAAACCAAAATTGATAATATATTATCTAACATCTATTAAACTCCTAAGCCTGATAAAATCAACATGATTTTATCAGAGTGTCTAGTTGCTAATCCAAAAACAACCGCTAAAGAGAGAAGAGCAACAAGACCTGCTACCATCCACTTTAACATTGTTGAGAGATTACCACTTTGCATATCTCTACTGTTTTCGCCCGTTGCATAGATAACATTTGCGATCCCATCAACTGTAGCATCAACCACTTTTTGATCTAGATGCTTCCAAAACACGCTTGAGAGTTCTCTATAAGGTTTTACCAAATACTCTTCATAAAAGTGTGGAATGTAGTACTGGTTGATTAGTAGTTTATAGAAAAAACTCTTCTCCATTGCACTTGTCCCATCTGGCACTTTTATACTTTTACTCATATATTTTTTGTATGCAAAAATAATAGATGCAATTACAAAAAGTTGAGTACCTATTGTTATGACCCAATATGTAAGTGGATGATGAATATGATATTCAATCGCCGGAAGTAGATTAGTTACCATCTCAAAGTATGAGAGTTTAAATGAACCAGCAATAATAGCCAATAAAAGAAGAGGACTCATTGCAACAAGCATAAACTTATATGCTTCATGCGGATGAAAACCAAATAGTTTATATCTCTCCTCTCCATGAAAAATCAAAGCAATTATTCTAAAAGAGTAAAATGCAGTTAGACCTGCAGTTACAAGTAAAACAGTGTAGATGATGTAGTGCTGTTCAACAAAAGCTGCCTCTAAAATCAAATCTTTTGAGAAAAAGCCTGCAAATGGGTAGATACCAGCTAGTGCTACTGATGCCAATGTCATCATTATCATAGTTACCTTCATTTTTTTACCTAGACCACCCATCTTAAATGGATCAAGTTCACTATCCATTGCATGCATAACATTACCTGCACCCAAGAAAAGAAGTGCTTTAAAGAATGCGTGTGCCATTAGATGAAAGAGTGCAACCCAGTAAGCGCCTAGTC
The DNA here is from genome assembly GCF_000445475.1 of Sulfurimonas hongkongensis. NCBI lineage: Bacteria > Pseudomonadati > Campylobacterota > Epsilonproteobacteria > Campylobacterales > Sulfurimonadaceae > Sulfurimonas > Sulfurimonas hongkongensis. Next base: position 49,190 of record NZ_AUPZ01000005.1, on the reverse strand, counting down.
CTGCTGCAACAAACATATAACCAAGCTGAGACAGAGTAGAGTAAGCAATCACACGCTTAATATCCCGATTTACAAGAGCCATGGAAGCCGCAAAAATAGCAACAAAGGCACCAAGACTAGCGATAAATAGTCCAACATTTGGGATAAGAGCATAGAGTTCATGTGAGCGAATAACTAAGTAAACACCCGCTGTTACCATTGTAGCTGCGTGAATTAGAGCTGAGACTGGAGTAGGTCCCTCCATAGCATCTGCAAGCCATGTGTGAAGTGGAAACTGAGCTGATTTACCCATAGCTCCAACAAACAAGAAGATTCCTATCCATGTAAGAGCAGAAGTATCTAAAGCTGGCATTGCTGCAAAAGCTTCGTGATATTGCAAGCTTCCTGTGTTCCAGTAGATCAAAAAGATACCGATAAGCATACCAAGGTCTGCGATACGGTTCATAATGAACGCCTCATTAGCAGCCCATGTAGCACTCTCTTTTTTATACCAAAAGCCGATAAGGCCCCAAGAACAAAGACCAACACCTTCCCAGCCAATAAAAAGACCAGCAAAGTTGTCACTCATGACAAGAACCAACATTGAAAAAACAAATGCTGAGAGCCATGAGAAAAATCTGTTAAAGCCTTTATCGTGATCCATGTAGCCAATAGCATAGACATGAACTACAGTTGAGACTAGAGTTACTACCATCATCATAGTAACACTTATCTGATCAACAATAAACCCAAAAGGAATATATAAATCACCAGCAGTAATCCATGTCATCATCTCAACTTGAACAAACTGTCCGCTTGAAATTACAAACACCAAGAGAATAGTACTTGCAATAAATGAGAGACCAAGAAGCAGACTTGTAACAACACCTGTCACAAGTGTCTTAGGCGATGCACCAAAGAGTGCAGCAAACAAAGAGCCCACAAGCGGTGCAAATAGTGCAGTATAGAGTAATAGTTCCATATATCTATCCTTTCATCGTTGACATTAAGTCAAGATCTATTGCATTGTGTCGTTTATGCCAAACTATAAGCAAACCAAGTCCTACAGCAACTTCAGATGCAGCAATCGCAATCACAAAAAATGCAAACATTTGACCAGTCAAATCACCATAAAAGTGTGAAATAGCAGCAAAAGCGATATTTACAGAGTTTAATAAAATCTCAGTTGCAAAAAATAGCATTAACAGATTCTTTCTTCTCATTACCCCTACTAAACCTATAGAGAATAAAATAGTAGAAAGTACAAGATAGTGGTTTAGTCCTATTTCCATCATAGAAGTACCTTTTTATTTTTTTCTTCTCTCATCTCTATAATCTCTCTATCACTCATAAGAGTAAGAGACAAGTCCATCTTTTTACCAGCGAGTACTATACCTGAGACCATTGCAACTAGTAACATTACAGCTGCAAGCTCAAAAGGAACTAGGTATTTAGTAAAGAGAACCATTCCTATCTCCTGAGTATTTCCTACTCCTTCAGTCATAGGATAGTAAGCGTTGATATTATCACCTATAATAGGAGCAGAAACTATCACAACTACTAAAATAGCAGCTAGTGTAGATAGACCTACAATAAGGTACTTATTTCCAGCCTTTTCTTTTACATCCCTAGTTGTGTCAAAAAACATCATTCCAAAAGCATAAAGAGCCATTACAGCACCAGAGTAAACGACAATTTGTACCGCACCTAAAAAATCAGCTCCTAAAATAAAGAAAAATGCTGATATAAAAATCATTCCTGCTGCTAATGCCGTTAGAGCATATAATGCTTGCGATGTTGTAACTGTAATATAGAACATCGCTATTGTTAGAAAAGCAAACAGATAAAAAGCAATCGCTTCAAACATAATCAAACTCCTTAATATGCTAGAGGTGTTTTCTTAACACGCTCATCTTCATGTGGTGTAATCGCACCAAAACCTTCAAACTCCGCTTGAGTTCCCGCTTTCATCTTCTCTAGTGGTGTTAACATTGTTTTGAAATCTACAAAATGCTCTCTTTGATCAGATGCATTTTCATACTCCCCACCATGCGTAATCGCAAGCTCAGGACAAACCTCAGCACAATATCCACAAAAGATACAGCGACCTAGGTTTATAGTGTACTCACTTACCTCTTTACGAGACTCTTCATCTATTTTTGTATCCATTCTGATACAGTTTGAGATACAAATCTTCTCGCAAAGTCCACAACCGATACATCTCTCAGCATCTGATTCCCAAAGCCTCTTCATCTCATGAACTGCACGATATCTTGGACCTATTGGCATCTTCTCCTCTGGGTATCTTACTGTGTGGATATCAAACTTGATCATCTCACGCAAAACAACCCAAAGACCCACAAAAAGCTCGCCTCTAAAGGTTCGCTTTACTACTCGTTTAAATTTACCCCATCCATCAGTTGGATAGTCTTCTATGTCTACTAAAAAATACTCATTAGAGATATTTCTGTTGTTAAATTGTTCCATCACTACCCCCTTACATCAATACTATAGCAGTAACTAAGATGTTCAGCACTGCAATTGGCATAAGCACTTTCCAACATAACCACATCAACTGATCTGGTCTTATATCAGGCCATGCAGCTCTTGTCCATAAAAAGAAAAAGAAGAAAAATGCCATCTTAGCTAAGAGTCCTAAAGCCCCTAAAAGACTTCCATCACCAAAACCACCTAAGAAAAGAAGAGGAATCACAAAAGACATAAAGAACATATTTGCATATTCACCTATGAAGAAAAGCCCCCATCTCATACCAGAGTACTCAGTACCAAACCCATCAATAATCTCATGGTCGTTTGCTATAAGGTGAAAAGGAGTTCTTCCAGTCTCTGCAAAAGCAGCTATCCAAAAAAGTACAAATGCAACAGGCTGGCTCCAGATAATCCAATCCGTAATCCCACCAGATTGATACTCATTAAAGTCGATAAGAGAGAGTGAACCAACCATCATAATTGGTGCTAAGATAGAAAGCCCAGTTACAACCTCATAAGAGATAAAAACTGCAGCTCCCCTTGCAGCTGAGATAAGTGAGAACTTATTTGCAGATGCCATACCACCAAGAAGTGGACCATATAGTCCAACTCCCATAACTCCTAAGATATACAAGATACCGATGTTTATATCTGCTACTATTGGATGAACTGTGTATCCAAAGATAGTAAATTGTGGTAAAAATGGAATGGCAGCTGCTGCCATAAATGCAGTAGCTGCAGTTATAACCGGAGCTATCTTAAAGATAGGAGCTACTACATTCTTAGGAATAATATCCTCTTTAGTAAATAGTTTAACACCATCTGCTGCTACTTGAAGCAGTCCATAAGGACCAACATTCATAGGTCCAAGTCGCCTTTGCATAAAAGCAAGAACCTTTCTCTCAAAGTAAGTTCCAATACCCGCTAGAGCAGAAAAGACAAGTAAAACTACAACAATTTTTATAATTGTCTCAATTAAATATGCTGTTTCCATATATTACACCCTTTCAATCGAAGCTTTATTAAAGCGGTAGCCGCTAAAAAGTGCTTCTGAATTTATTTTAGTATCAAATGTTGGTAGAACTGCTATATCTCCAGCGATTTTATTATCACTTACAATATTTACAACTATCTCTCCATTAGAGTTTTTCAAACGAACACTCTGTCCTTCCTCAAACTCTGAGTTTGTTAAAAACTCTTCACTCATGTAGAGCCCTGAGACTTCATCAAGATTTGTAGTCTTGTGGGTAAACTCAGTAAACTGTCTTACAGGGTTTGCAAGATAGATAATCATCTCACTATCTTTTATCAGTTTCTCATCACTAAATGGCTCAACACTTTGGTTTGTACTTCTTTTAACTTTTATCTCACCAAGTAGATAACCTCTATGCTCACTTCCATCATTTTCATAATGGTTTGGCAAGTCATCAAAGTTTAACTCACTAAAGCCAGCTTTTAGTCCAAGAGATGGAGTGTACTCTATAGTCTCATTGGCATTTAGTCCTAACTCATTTGCTATATCATTTAGCTCATAGCCATGGTAAGGAAGTGCTGCATTTGTAGGGTTTACTCTTTTGTTTATAGAAGTTAGAGTCCCCTCTTGTTGATTCATTGCAGGCATGTCCAAATCACCATCACCTAAAGCACTTAGAGTAAAATCTGCTTTTGTGTTATAGCCTATAGTAAACGTGCCTCTCTCATCATCAAGTTCACAAATAAGAGCAACACCCAAAGAGTTAGTTAGTGGTGGAATTATCGTTAATTTAATATCACTGCATCTCTCTACAAGAGCTACGAGTCTTGCTATATTTTTAGAGTTTGGATGGTTGTACAAATCCTCCCCTACTATCATGCTAAAGCTATCTTTTTTCTTGAGATTTTTCTCTAGAGTTTCCATAAAACTATCATCTAATCCTAAGATTTCTAAAAGAGCGTTATCATCAACTTCTACCTCTTTAGAGATTTTCTTAGGTATCATTTTTTTCTTTTCTATCTCAACTTCTTCCTCTTCGCCCGTTTCTTCATTGAGCTTCATCTCTTTAACAATTTCAACTACTTCTTCTTTTATAGTCTCTTCTATAGTTATCATCTTCTTAGTGTGAAATCCTTCTAGGTATTCAGTTACTTTTGCAGGAAGTTTTTCTCTGTCTGCAAACAAATCTAAGATAAGATAAAGAGCTACTTCTTCTTGAAGTGGAGCGTGCTCTACTGTCATAATGCTCTTGCCAAGTCCCTCTATGATAGGGTCTTTTACAGGATGAAAGTAAAGTCCTGCACCTTTATTTACAGTCATTGAATTGTTTAGTGCATATCTCGCATTTGGATTATCACTCTTAAGTGCTGCTCCTATTGAGATAACAAAGTTAGAATTATGAGTTAGTTTTAAATCTCCACTATAGAGCATACTTCCACTTACTTCACTATAGTTTTTCAAGAAAGTTTGAAATGATTTTGCTTCTTTGTTTATAAGTTTGTATCCACGCTTCTCTTTTAAACTTTGTAGTATAAAAGCCTCTTCGTTTGTAATAGTAGAAGTAAACTCTATAGTATCAGCCTTCTTAAAAGCTTCTATAGCAGATGCAAAGGCTTTTTCATCTTTAGATGCAACTCTATTTTCATAATCAAACCCATATCTACCAGCTCCACAAAGTGAGACATAGTTCCACTCATTCATAACTCTATAGATTTTTTTCGTATCATCTGAGACACTTGTATGTTTTACATCGTAGTAGATTTGACATCCTGCAGAGCAGTGTCCACAAGTTGCTGGGATTTGAGTGAGTTCCCATGCGTTTGAAGTATACATAAAGTGAGTATCTACTAATGCTCCAACAGGACAAACCGCCGCACACTCTCCACAACTTGTACAATCAAGAACATCAGTTCCATTTGTAAGCCCGATAAGTGATTTGTTAAGTTTGTTCCACATTGAGTAAGCATCTTTTGGCATACTCTCTTTATACTCAGCCTCAAGTGCATCTCCGCCGCGAGGAACAGTCTTTAAAGAGTTATCTCCTATCATATCCTTACATACAGTTACACATCTCTCACACACTATACAAAGGCCTGGATCATAGTGGATATGCCCCCAATCATGAGAACTTCTATCTACATCCTTTACTGCATAGCTTTGAGAATCCACTCCCATCTCTAGAGTATAGTTTTGTAGCTCGCATTCGCCTGACTGGTCACACACTCCACACTGTAGAGGATGATTTACATCGTAAACTTCCATAATTGCACGATGCTCTTTAGCTATATTTTCAGTTTTTGTTGTTATGTTCATGCCATCTTTGCTTTTTGCATTACAAGCATAAACTTGTTTTCCATCAGCTTCTACAAGGCAGATACGACAAGCTAGTGTCGGACTACATCTTGTTAAGTAACAGATAGCTGGAATAAAGATATCATTAGCACGAGCGGCATTTAAAATATACTCGCCCTCTTGCGTCTGTACCTCTTTACCATCTATATTTATAGTAATTTTACTCATTATACTACTCTCACTATTTTGGTTTTTTCAAATCTATATCTACTTGAATCAAGTACCCCATCAAAAGTAGGATTTAGTGCTATTGTGCCCTTTAACTCGCTATCGAGCTTAAACTCTCTTTGTAAAGTCTTAGAATTAAATGTAATCTCTATTTTGTCTCCATCAGAGATTTTAGCAGCTGCTGCAAACTGAGCTGAGCCTCTTAGAGTTGTATCACGTTCAAGTTGCTTTGTTTTGTTTGTGTATGCATTAAACTGTAAAACTGGGTTTGAATGATATATAATTGTACCATTGAATTCTGGTAAATCTTCTATCTCTTCTAGCTCTGCCTTAGCTTCACACACAACTTCATCTAGTATGTAACCTCTGTTATCATCTCCATCTTTAGATAAAAAGTTTTCTAGCTCATCAAATTCGATAGTCTTAAATCCAGCACTTTTACTTAACTCAGCTGTATAGTCAATAGTCTCTCTAGCCTTAACTCCACAAGCAGATGCTAAGTCATTTAGGGTATAACCTGCATAACTAAGTGCAACATTTGTAGGTAAGACTCTATTATCAATGCTTACAAAAGTCCCCTCTTGTTGGTTTAGTGCAGGAACATAAAAGTCTGCTTCTTCAAGTGATGAAATAGTAAAGTCTGCTTTTGCGTTATAGCCTACAACCCTATCTATATCCTCATCAATATCTAGCTTGCAAATCAAAGAGACTCCAAGGGTATTAACTTCATTTGGTACTACAACTAAAGAAAAAGTACTATATTTTTCTATGATCGCTGCTAGTTTTGCTATGTTTTTTGACCGCTTATGTGAGATAATATCGTCTCCGACAATTAGCACACGATTTTTAGCTCTAGCAAATGATTTCATCATAAACTCAAGCTCTTCTTCTCCAATATTACTCTCTGCACCCAAATAACCAAGATCTAAGTCATTAAAGAATCCTCTCTCACTCTCACTGAGATCCGCATCTGCAAGTATCGCATTTGCCAAAAGAGCCATCACACCCTCTTCAGTTCCAACCTCATACTTCATAAGTTGGGTGATGGTGTTTTGCATAAGTGCATCTTCTATAGGATGAGCATAGACTATTTTTGCACCATTATGCCTTGCTGCAGTAGTTAGTGCATATCTTACAGCTGGGTTGTCAGTTGCTATTTTAGTTCCTATAACTATAGCTGCATCTGCTTGTTTTATGGCATCTAATGAACCACTATGATGAAGTTTTGAGCTAAGAGAGCTATAAGAGTGCATAAACTCTTGATATTTTCTAGCATCTTCATTGAAAAGCTTAAGCCCTAGCTTTTGTTTTAAAAGATTTAAGATATGAGCCTCTTCATTTGTAATCATAGATGAAAAACGAATCGCTTTAGCACTCATGAGAGCCTCTTTTGCTCTTAAAAATGCTTCCTTATCACTAACGTTTTTGTTATCAAAATCAAAACCAAACCTTCCTGCACCACAAAGTGATGTAAATTCAAAGTTATTTTTTACTCTATAGATAGAATCATCTCCATTTATTGATGTGTGTCTTGTCTCATACTCTAAAGGGCAACCGCCAGAGCAGTGAGCACAAGTAGCAGGTACACGACTTAACTCCCAAGCATTTGCACTATACTTAAAGTTTGAGCTAACAAGTGCTCCAACAGGGCAAACTGCTATACACTCTCCACAAAAAGTACAATCAAGAACCTCAGAATTTTTAGGGATTATAACTGAACTATAACCACCAAACTTGACTTCTATTGCATCATCTCCGATTACTTCATTACAAACATGAACGCACTTTTCACACAAAATGCATAGAGATGCCTCATAACCAATGAGTCCCCAATCTTTAGTCTCACGAAATTGGTCACGAGCTGAGAAATTTTGTCTACTTACTCCAAACTCTAAAGTCTTATTTTGCAGATCACACTCGCCCGATTTATCACAAACACCACATTCTAGCGGATGATTTACATCGTAGAGTTTCATGATATTTGTTCTCTCAAGCTCTAACGCTGGAGTGTTTGTTGTTATCTCAATGCCCTCAGTCGGAGGAGTGTTACAAGAGAGAACGAAACCATCAATCCCCTTAGCTTCAACTACACACATACGACAAGATGCGCATGGTGAGGTTTTTGAGATATAGCACATAGTCGGGATGTAGATCTCATTTTTGCGAGCTACAGTCAAAATAGTCTCGCCTCTCTTTGCTTCTACAGAGATACCATCAATTTTAAAGTTAATTAAATTACTCATATATCCCTCCACTTCATGTTGCTACCATTGCTATATAGTAGCAACGCATACAGCGATCAGCTTCACTCATCGCTTCTTCTTGAGTAAACCCTAGATTTACCTCTTTGTTATTGTCTTTGCGAATATCAACGGCTAATTTTTCACTATTTTGTCTAGGTAGCCCTGGAAGCCAGCCTACTATTTTTTCTTTTTTGTCATAAACCTTAAGTTTGCGAAGATGGTCTTCCATAATCTCATCATCGCTTAGAGTAATCTCTCCACTTTGCAAGTATCTACTCATAACAGATGCAGCTCGTTTTGCCTGACCTACTGCATTTACAATAGTCATAGGACCATACTCACAATCTCCTGATGCAAAAACACCTCTTTTTGATGTCATATAGTCCCTGCCATTTGTTTTAAGTGTTCCCCAAGAAGTCATCTCAAGCTCCCACTCTTTTGGGAGTAACTCTAAGTCAGCCGATTGAGAAACAGCTGGGATTATATAGTCAGTCTCGATGCTGTAAGATGCACCTTCAATTTTGACTAACTGTGCACGACCACCATCTGGATTTGGAACTAATTCAAATTTATCTATCAGGAGTGATTTTAAAACATCTTCTTCATCAACCATAGTATTAACTGCTGAGTGAAACAAAAATTCAACACCCTCTTCCACTGCTTCATGGTACTCTTCATAAGTTGTATTTTTGATAATAGTTTCTTCATCACGACGATAAATCATATAGACCTTTTTAGCATTTGCACGAATGGCACAACGAACAACGTCCATAGAAGTAAATCCACCACCAACGCAGACAACAGTTTTGCCAGTTAGATCTACTTTTTGTCCTATCTCATACTTATCCCAAAGGTTGATTTGGTCTAGCATCTCAATAGCAGACCAATAACCTTTTATCTCAGGTCTCTCATTGTCACATCGAACTTTTTTTGAGATGCGAGTACCAGTTGCAATCATGGTAGCATCGTACTCGCTCTCAAAGCGTCTCATATCATCTGCATTAATTTTGCTATTGGTTATGAAGTTTACACCCATATCTCTAACGCATTCAATGTCTTGATTATACTTATCTACAGGCATTCTATACTCAGGAACACCGACTGCAACTTCACCACCTAGAACTGGAAGCTCTTCATAAACATCAACTTCAACACCCTCGGCTGCAAGATAGTAAGCATTTGTAAGCCCAGCAGGACCAGCACCTATAACTGCTACTCTTTTGCCATTTTTAGGTTTTTTCTCTATCGGATGAAAAAAGCCAAAGCCATGATCTGTTTCATAGTCAGCTCCAAGACGTTTTAACTCCATGATAGATATAGGCTCATCAAGATTTGTTCTTCTACAAGCATCTTCACATGGATGAGGACAGACGCGTCCACAAACATGAGCTAGTGGCATAGTCTGTCTGGTAGCTTCAAGTGAGTCATCAAATCTTAAATCTCTAACACCCTCTATATAAGCTGGAATATCAACATGAGCTGGACACATATCAGTACAAGGTGCAGTTATTTTTGCGATATAACTAACATCCTCATTGTAGTGTTTAGATGGTTTTTGGCTCTTTATGCACTCCATAAAAACATCTTCAAAATGAGTCATCAAATCAATGATAGGATTTGGAACAGTTTTTCCAATCTCACATTTTGAGGTGATCTGCATACTCTTGCCAATCTCTTTGAGATGTTCCATATCGCTTAGAGTTCCCTCTCCACGAGCGATTTTATCTAGCTGGTCGTAAAGAATTCTACCACCCCATCTCCCAGGTGCACATCTTCCACAAGCCTCAGAATATACTTGATACTGTGCAGCGTACTCCATACACAAACGGATAACATCAACATCCGCGTTAAAGAGTGAAACTCCATCCCAACCTATAAAAGCTTTAGACTCGCGGTGGTCATCATAAGTTGCAGGTAGATTATACGCTGACTCTTCCCACTCTTCTTGTGGCTTGCCGACATTATTAACCAGTTCACCGTTCCAAGTAGAAAAATATACTTTACTCAAAATAAATCCCTAAACTTTTTTAGCCACGATAGTCCAATCGACTTCGTTAAACTTTAAAGAGTTCATCAACTCATATCCGCTTTTCTTTACCAAATCCGCTGATTTTTGAATAGGCGAGAAATCACCTATCTCAAATAAAAATATTGCAACTTCACCAGCACCATGAGTTTCTAAAATCTCTTTCATTCTAGGTTCAAACTCTGACTTTAAGTGTCTTAAATCATATCTTTTCATATTTGTCTCCTTTTACAAAGAAGTGAATTCTTTGTAAAATCCCCCTCACTAAAGCTACATCTAGCGATGAGAAAAAAATTATTTAAATTTATCATCGGTCAACTTCTCCAAAAACTATATTTGTAGTACCAATAATAGAGACAACATCTGGAATGTAGTGACCTGGAATTAAATCTGTTAAAACTCCTGTATGCCAAAAAGATGGAGCACGAACTTTTAGTCTATATGGATATGGACCACCTTGAGAGTTTATGAAAAAACCAAGCTCTCCTTTTGGTGATTCAGTCGCTACATAGACCTCTCCAACTGGAGGTCTCATACCTTGAGTAACAAGCACAAAGTGCTGCATCAAAGAGTAGTTTTGAGTCATAATATCTAGCTTTGGAGCCGATACATACTTTGGAGCGTGAGCCATAAGCTCAGTTTGTCCATCTTTTACACACTTCTCATACATATCTATGGTTTGATAGAGTATTTTTGCGCTCTCTCTCATCTCCTCCATAAAGATGCGATATCTTGCAAAGTTATCACCTTTGTCAGAGTAAGGAACACTGAACTCTACTTCATCATAAAGTTCATAAGGCTCTTCTTTACGAATATCCCAAGCTACACCGCTAGCTCTAAGCATTGGACCTGTACAGCCCCATGAAAGTGCCATCTCCGTAGATAGTGTACCAACCTCTTCCATTCTCATAAGCCAGATACGGTTAGTATCAAGTAGATCTTCATAAGTCTTGATATTCTCTGGTAACTTATCTAAAAACGTCTTAAGTTGTGTGATAAAACTATCTTGAATGTCTAAAGGAACTCCACCGATACGAATGGCAGCATGAGTAAGTCTAGCTCCACAATAACCCTCGATTATATCCATCAAGTACTCTCTCTCACGAAATGCATAAAGAAAAACTGTCATAGCACCGATGTCTAATGCAGTAGTTGCAAGCCAAAAGATATGAGACATGAGACGATTTATCTCCAAAAGCATCATACGGATAATTTTTGCACGGCGAGGAACTTCTAAGCCTATAAGCTTTTCAACTGTAAGAGCAAAACCGTAGTTATTTGCAGATGATGCGATATAGTCCATGCGGTCAGTTGTTGGCATAAACTCATTGTAAATCATGTTTTCAGCCATTTTTTCCATACCACGATGAAGATATCCAATATCTGGATGAGCTTTTGTTATCATCTCTTGTTGAAGATGAAGCATTAAACGCAACTGTCCGTGAGCTGATGGATGCTGAGGACCGAAGTTTAAGATAAGCTCATTATCTTCCCTATCAAAAGTGATATTCTCAAAAAACGGGGTTAATCTATTTTTTATTTGTGCCATATCTCTACCTATCTTTGAGGATCATCAATAACTACTGATGACTTTCTATCAAATTTTTTAATCAAGAAAACTCCACCTTCTTCTTGGTAAGCTTCTTTTACTTTAGGCTCATCGCCTGTAACCTTAGTTCCCTTAGGCACCTCATGACCCAAAAGAGAAAATCTCTCAGAATCATAGCGATCAACTCTCGCAGTATCACGAATTTCAGGTCCTATTATATCTCTTGCTTCTTTACCAAAAATCTTATCTACTTCATACCAAGCCGCAAACTCATCACCTTGGAGTGGATAAGTCTTTAGAAGTGGGTGTCCTTGCCAATCATAAGGCATAAGGATTCTTTTCATAAACGGATGTCCATTAGCCTCTATGCCAAACATATCAAACATCTCTCTCTCAGACCAATCAGCCGAGCGAAAAAGTTTCTCAACTGAGTTTATGGCTTGATTCTTTTTTATAAAAGTTTTGATGCGGATTCTTCTTCTCTTTTGCATACTTAGCATCTGGTAAAAAACCTCAAACCCACCGCGATCTGCAATCCAGTCAATAGCACTCATCTCAGAGAGTTGAGAGTAAGCTCTTTCATTTTTTAAAAGTTCTAGCACTTTAAAATTATCTTGTGGATTTATATAAACAACTAACTGCCCAACTTGTATATAAGCATCAAGTACCTCAAATTTGGACTTTATAGCCTCTAAGTCTGCACTAAAGAGTTCATCACTCTCTGGAGTACTTTTAGGAACTTGTGGAGATTTATAAAATCTATCTGTATAGTATGGTTTTTTCTGTACATCATCTTTAGGTTTATAAGCTCTCATTACATTAACCTTTTTGCTTTTTGTGCTCTTGAAGCTTGGTTTGCACGAATCTTTTTCTGTAGAAGCATAACGCCATACTGTAGTGTCTCAGGCCTTGGTGCACAGCCTGGAAGATACAAATCTACAGGAATCACTCTATCTACACCCTGAACAGTTGCATAAGTGTTAAACATTCCACCAGTATTTGCACATGAGCCCATAGATATAACCCATCTAGGCTCAGTCATCTGGTCGTAAAGTCTTTTAATAAACTCAGCATGTTTTTTTGTAAGAGTTCCAGCTACTATCATAACATCAGCTTGACGAGGAGATGCACGAAAAATCGTTCCAAAACGGTCAAAGTCATATCTTGCAGCACCAGATGCCATCATCTCAATCCCACAACATGCAAGACCATAAGTCAGTGCCCAAAGCGAGTTTGAACGACCCCAATTAACAATTTTATCTATACTTGTTAGTGCTACAGGTAAACCTGCATTTTGTGTATAGTTTACTTTATGTTGTGCCATTCAAGCGCTCCTTTTTTCCATGCGTATATAAAACCGATAGTCAATAAAAGTATAAACATCAACATCTCAGCAAAACCAAACCAACCAAGTAGTTTAAAATCTACCGCCCATGGAAACATAAAAATAATCTCAACATCAAAAAGTAAAAACAAAAGTGCAAATAGATAAAACTGTGGCGAAATTCTATTTGGCTGTTTAGTTACCTCTGGTCCACACTCGTAAACTGAGAGTTTGATTTTTTCACTATCCTTAGCTGCTAATGCACGACTCGCTAAACGAGCTATCACCGTTGTAGCTGTAAATGCACCAAATGTTATAACAAATAGTACAAAGACACCAAAATACGGATTTGAAGTCACTATATGCTCCATACAACCTACCTTTAAATAATTTTTTTCTTGTTTACTCGCAAGAGGGACAAGAAAAAACAGTTACTGCACTATATCAAAAAGAGTATTAAATATAATATACAAAAAGTAGAAGAATTTTAAAATGTCACTAAATGATACATCTTTATTTGCAGTTTGTAACATAGGTGTAAAATTGTAACATTGAGAGTTTTTATAGGTGCAAAAGTGCTGAAAACCTGCTTAAGAGAGAGATTATATTTTATATAAATAATTATAAGAATGTGTAATATAGAGACACTTTAGTTACTATCATGCAGTTTTTTAGACCCTCTTAATTTAGATCTGCCTCACTCAACTATAGTTCTCATAGAAACATTTAGCGTAACCTCATCATTTATATGCTCAGATATATTTTGCTTTAAACTCACTAAATCTTTTTTACTTAAGAGTGTGTTACTTCTTGTCTTTATGTATAAAAGCGGAATTTTAGAACTTAGATCTACTTCTAAAACTGCTATGTCTACTTTTTTGTTATCTATTGTGTATGTCTTGTTGTTTAGCCTGCTTAAGATACTATTTTGTTTTATTAGTTTTGTAAAAGAGATTATCAAAGGAATAGTGACTAAGGCTAAGATTATAGATGTATAAACTAGTCCTTTTTTTGCTCTTCTTAGTGGCGCGTAACCTAAGACTAAAAATGTCAAAGATGCAGAGAGTGTGATTCCTACAAGGTTGGTGATAAAGAGTAAAAATGAGCCATAGATAATGTCTATGTTACCCCAACCTATCCCTATACCTGTCACACTTAGCGGAGGTATGAGTGCAACAGCAATAGCCACACCCGCCAAACTTTTAGCTACTTCGCTTTTTGAATTAGCATAGGCTCCAGCGATTCCTGAGATGATAGCTACCATTAGATCAAGTACATTTGGGTTTAGTCGCCCTCGCATCTCTGGTGTTAACTCTGAGAGTGGCATAGAGTAAGTATATATACATGAGAAAAACAAAGCAGTAACTACTGCGTAGGCTAAGGTTTTTATACTGTTTGTTATGAGTTGGTTTTCAGCCCTAACTACTCCCATAGCAAGTGAGACTATAGGACCCATAAGTGGTGCTAAAATCATTGCACCGATGATAACAGGAGCAGAATTTTGAAACAAACCTGTGGTGGCTAGAAGTGTACTTAGTACCATAAGCACTATAAATATTGAGCTAAACTTTGAACTCTCTCTTAACGATGAAAACAAATCTTTAAAGTCATCTTCATCCGCTCTTTTAAACAAAGGTACGGTCTCGCTTAGTAAAGAGCCTACCATCTCACCCTTTGGTAAGTCATTTGTTTTTATAGTATCTTTTTCATCTTCTGTTGTAGATTTCTCAGGTAGATTTTTTATGTTTCTACCCAAGGCGATATGAAGAGCTTCTTTTATAATCTCTAAGTCGATAGTTTTTGAGCTTACAAAACTATCATCTATAGTAAAGTCCATAGGTTTAGAACTTGTAATATTGAGCTTTGAAGTTTTTATAACACCTATACTTTTAGGGAGGTTGTTTAGTGAAAATCTACTATAAAAAAACACTGAAAACAGATAGTAAACATATGACAATATACTAGTAGGAGAGAGTATAAATGCATTTAGCTTGCCATCTTGAAATGAGAACTCTTCATGAATCATGTTGCTACGAGCGTGCTTAACACTGTGTTCTAGTATCATGATGCCCGTTGATGCAGTATGGAGTTTATAATCTTTTGCTGTAGTAAACGTAAAATCTCTAAAGCTTAGATTGGTTAAATGCACAAAGAACTCTTTTATTTTTGTGAGCAAAAACTTCTTCTCTATGCTGGCATTATTTAAACCGTGAACATTCCCTATAATGATATTTGTAAAAGTAGGCTCACCATTACAAAGTAGTATGTCCACTTTCGCATACCTTGAAGTATCAAGTGCATCTTCAAGCGCTTCGTGTACATCGTTTGAGATCCCATAACTTGTAATAGTTTTAGAGTTTTTGCCAGTTGGCAAAATAGCTATATTTATGCTACTATTTAAATGATTTTTGAAAAATCTCTTTATCTTCTCATCGCTAAGATACACCAACACAAATGACTTTTGCTCATCTGCGTCAATAATATCATTATAGTATTTCAGCTCGACTTTTAACTTATAGTGAGTTTTTATAAGCAAAACTAAGTCGTTAAAGGCTGTAGTTTGTTCTTCATCTTTAGTTATAACTAAAAAAACTTTTTCTATCATTTGATTTCTACTTCTGAGTACAATTTGTTTTAATTTGTGGATTATATCATGATTTACAAAGAGCAGGTTCTATATCTTTTATCTGATTGTGTGTTTTTATTTTTATCATAAATAATAAAACTCGATTTAGGATCCCATGAGATCCCGTATCAAGTGCAAAACGAGAGTGGATGTTGAACGTAAAACGACAATGTTTTCGTTATCCTGGGGATGTTTAATATGAGCGCATACGGATATGACATGATGTGCACTGTCTAATTATCTGTGTATAATCTTCAAGTGCGTCATCTAGATTGTTTGCATCTATAGATAGAACTAAATCATCTGCATACATCTCTATCATTCTTGCTCTTTTATTGGCAAACTTATCTGCTTGTTTTTTATCATCTGGTAAGTATTTAGATGCGTCCGATGATTCTAAAATAGCTAGTTTTGCTTTTAGTTTTGCTACACCATCTTTCATCATCTTAGGTGTTGAGTAAAAGCCACCTTTTTGTATTAATTCTACTGCGGATAACATCTCACGCATATCTGAAGCAAGCTGCGCTTTTTCTTTAGCATTGGCTAGCAGAGATGAACTAAGAAGCAAGGTTACAACTGTAGTTATTATAATCTTTTTCACATTATTTCCTTAATATTGAATTATCTCTTTAGTATATTGGCTTAACTCAACCATGGTAGCACTTGTTTTTACTTTTTTCTTTGCTTTTCTTCTGCCCTCATAATATTTTTTAAACTCAGGTTTAAAAGCTTTAAAGTACTCATGAAATTTGTCTGGACCAAGTACACCAACTGCATAGATAGTGTCATCATCTGCTATCTCTAAAACTATAGATGCAAGAGGCTCTGAAGCTGGTCCAGATATGTTTTTGCACCCCTCTTTAGCTTCAAAACTAGAGAGATGGGATGAACAAACCATCACGCCACCATGATCACACGCCATAGTTTTTTTATCTTTTTGGACATACTGCAAAAAACTATCATCGGGAGTTGGATGAGCTAGTTGATGTGAACATATAGCACTATACGCTACAACTGTTCTGCCTTCACCAACTCCCCCCTTCCAGATATACTCTTCACCATACTCAGACTTCAATCTTACATCTTTAGCTGTAGTATCTTCTAAATCTAAAAGTATAGTAGGTGTAGCTACATAAGGATAATTAAAAACATAATTTGTCTCTTTTTTTAAATCAGTAAGTTTTATAGGTGAGCCTTGTGCATCTATGAGCTGTACTCTCTCATATGACTCGTATAGTCCTGTGCTAGCATATAGCCTGCCAGATATGGTTGATGGAGAGATTGCTACTAGCGCACCTGTAGCACCTACTACTCGTAAAAAGTTTCTTCTATCCATTTTGTCTATCTTCCTTTTTTTAAATATTAAGTTATTTATGAAGACCCTCTCTTAAAAAGAGAAGGGGCTTTAAAATAGCTTATGAGAACAGATCTCTCATAATTCCACCATACCAGTCACGAGTTGCTTTTGCAGTACCACTTGAGCGGTATTTGCCACTAGGAGATTTAGGTACATTACCTGCACTTACGATAATATTTTTTTCTTCACTAAAACTAAAGTCATGCGTAACCATAATAGCCTCTTCTGGATTATCACTAACCATAGAGTAGCAAACATTTCCAACTTTAATAGTACTCTTTTTAACTGGAAGTTCAAAAGCTTTTTTATGCAATCTATTAGCAATCTCAAGAGCACATTGTTTTCCAGTCCAATTAGCAGTTTGTCCACTTGGTGGCACAGTATGAGCTATAACATCACCAACAGCATAAATATCTTTATCTGTTTTAGTTTGGAATGAACAACCATTCATAACAACTCTTTTGAAGCTATCAGTAGTAGTTTCAACTCCACTCATCTCTATAACTGGGTTAGATATATTGTTAGGTATAAGATTTAAAACTGAGTACTTAAGAGTCTTAACTTTATACCCTTTATCTTCCATCTCATCTGCAATATGATATGTTACTGTTTTTGAAACTGGGTCAACATCTTGAATCTTAGCAAAGTCAATATGCTCAACTCTATCACCATATAGGTCTTTCCACGACTCTTTAAATGCAGCACCTTTAGATACTTTATTTGTAGCATTTAGTATTATAACTTTACCCTCAATGCCCTCTTTTTTCATATAAGCTGCTATCATACTAGCACGTTCAAATGGAGCTGGCGGACAACGGTATTTTCCATCTGAAGGAACAGTGATAACAACATTACCATCATCCATATCAACAAGTTGACGTTCTAAAATAATATGCTCTTTTCCTGGGATAAGTGCACCCGGAGCTACACGCTGAACATGCTTGATTTTTTCATCATCCCAATTTGGAAATTGTCCTTTATAGTCGTAACCAATTCCTGGAGACATTACTAAAATTTCATACTCAACTACACCTTTAGTTGTATGAATCTGCTTAGCAGCTCTATCAATACTAGTTACTTCAGCATGAAGCATCCCATAACCATTTGCCTCAACTGGCTGAGCATAATCATGTACAAACGTCCCAAGATTAACACCCTCTAACTTACCTAAGTAAGTATTAGAAAATGGACAAGACATAAAAGTATCGTTTTTTTCAATTACTAAAACATCAAATGTAGAATCTCTTTTCTTCAACTCTTTAGCAACAGTTAAGCCACCAAAACCACCACCGATAACTACTACCTTATGTTTACAAAGTTTTTTACCTGCTGCTGGAGCTGATGCTGGCTTAGCGCCCTCATTACATCCTGTTATTGTACCCATTGTTGCAGCTGCTGCAACGCTTAGTGCACCTATTTTAAGTGCTTCTCGACGATTCATTTTCATTCATTCTCCTTGGTTGATATAAGAAATCCAAATCTTTAGGATATAAACAATACTATAGGCTTTAAGATTATTAGAAACTTAAACTAAAAAAATAATATAAGCAAAACTAATTTTTTATCGCTGTAAAGTATAAGTTTTACTTATTTTACATACCTTAAAATTAACATGTTTTTAAACGTTGAAATATAGAAGTGCCTATTTAATGAGCTTTCGATGAAATAAACAATAAATAAACAGTAATTTTATCACATATTAGTGATATATCAAGATAATGTAATTATTTTGTCGAATATTGACAATGTGTGTATATTTGTAACGCAAAAAAATGCATCCCATTAAATCAAGCTTGTAATATCTCTCTCATAGAGTGAGGTATATAAGTACCAAGCATCTTAACTGTGCTGGCAAAGTAGGCTAACTCTTCAAGTGCAAGTCTTACATTTGCTTCATCTGGATGCCCATCTATATCTATGTGAAATTGAGAAAGCGTTAGAGTTCCACTCCCAGAGTAACTCTCTATTTTTATGATATTTACACTATTTGTCGCAAAACCACCAAGTACTTTGTAAAGCGCTGCTGGTATGTTTCTTACTTCAAAGATGATGGAAGTAATATACTTTTGATGTTCATGAAATGCAGGAACAATATGCTCTTTAGAGAGGACAAGAAAGCGAGTAGTGTTGTTTTTTATGTCTTGAAATCCCTCTTCTAAAATTTCTAAGTCATATTTCTCAGCTG
Organism: Sulfurimonas hongkongensis; assembly: GCF_000445475.1. Taxonomy (NCBI): domain Bacteria; kingdom Pseudomonadati; phylum Campylobacterota; class Epsilonproteobacteria; order Campylobacterales; family Sulfurimonadaceae; genus Sulfurimonas; species Sulfurimonas hongkongensis. The sequence goes on along the minus strand of NZ_AUPZ01000005.1, from coordinate 29,918 downwards.
TTAAGCTAGATGCTATGGCAGCGCAAGTCTTATCTTGCATATCTATAAGTTCTTGTGCTGAGCCTGCTGTGTCAAACTTTGCACGAGCCACAAGATTGTACTTCTCTATATGAGCTTTACATTGAGCAAGTGCTTGAGGATGTGATGAGACACTTTTTAAATCTTCTATCTTTGTTCCAGGAAGTGCTAGAAGACAGTGGTTTACTGGCTGATAATACTCACTAATGATAAATAGTTTCATTTTTGGTATGAGTCTGTATATCTCTTCAACCCTTCCCGCTGTCGAGTTTTCCATTGGAATCATCGCAATATTTGCTTTATCCTCTTCAACCAGATACATAGTCTCATCAAATGATTTGCATGCAATAGTTTCATACTCAGGAAACTGGCTATAGCAAGCTAAATGAGAGTAAGCACCCTCTACGCCTTGATAAGCAACTCTCTTTTTCATATGTTCAATACCTTTTTGTTGTACACTCTATAAAATCTTTTTCGTCTAAATCTTCTACTAAGATTTTGAAGTTTTTTAAAGAAAATAGTCTTAACTCAGTTCCTTTTAGACTTTTAAGTTCATTTGAGAAGCCATTTTTAGAGATAACAACATTTATATCAGCAGTTAACTCAGCTTTATTACATTGCTCTTTTAGTTTTGTAAGCTCAGTCTTTTTTGCTTTAGAATTAGAGTTTTTACAAATGCCCGCAACGATTTTTCCAGACTTTGTTTTTGCTAGTATCTCTATCTCTGTATTTCTATCCCAGTAGCTTCCTATCTCTACAATTGGGTCATCTTTAAAACTTTTTTTCATAACTTCCATTGCTAGTTTTGTAAAAGTTAGCTCAAAAAACTCTTGTTGTCGGTTAGCAAAGCTCTCTTTTGACTCTTTGTAGTCGCCATCTCTGATGCCTTTAAAATATGGAGATACAAAAGCAAACCAAAAGCGCATAAAGGGTTTAGTGAAGTTTAGTTTTTCATCTATATTGTCATCTAAATTTGGTGGAGATTCTAGTGAGTGCTCAGCTTCAAGCATACCACGTTTAAAAAGATTCTCTAAAGCGTACTCGCCATCAGTTCTTGAGATGCGAGCTTTTTTTAGAGCAGAATGAGTCCTGCGATCTCCCATAGCTATGCCACTTAAAAGCAGATGAGAGTGTCTGTCACTCTCGGTAATCTTTGTTATATCAGCGTGGATATATCTGTAGTTATTTAAAACCTTACTCTCTATTAGCTCTTCTAGTGGCACATCCACATCAACACTCCAGCCCATCCCGCCAAATACACAAAAGTACTTTATGGCTTGTTCCATATTTTTAGGATTATTTTGAAAGTAAAAAGAACGAAATTGTTCTAAGAGTGTTGGATGCTTTGCCATAAGGGAAGCCTTTAGTTTTGTTTTTGAAATTATACAGCAATAATGCGAAGATGGCTATAATTAGACAATTTAAAAAAACAGAGAACTGATTATGGATAAAAAAGCAGTACAAAACTATAAAATCAAATTTGTTGGAGCGATTTAATTTGAGTATAATCCAACAAATCCCTTTAAACTCTAAATACTAAACATTTTTAAAACATCGTTATATGTTCTGTATCCAGATGACATATCTATAATTTTGTTTTCTTTTACATAGATTAGACTAGGCATTCCTCTAGCTCCTAATTTTCCTGCTAGTGCAAAATCACTTTCAAGCTCTCTTTTCATCTCTTTAGAGTTAAAATACTTTTCAAACTCATCAATATCAATATCAAATTCTTCACAAATATCATGATAAAAATCTAGCTTTGTTGGGTCTAATCCTTTTGCGTAAAATTTTTCCTGAATTTTAGAGAAAAATCCTAGTACAGTTGAGCCATTATCATCCTTGTCTTTTAAGATTTTCTTTACAATATAGACGCTAAGACAAGCGGGCAAAGTGTCATAGTTAAACTCTTTTAAATCAAACAGCGAGTAAACAAATTTTTGATTAGTTCTTTTATGAACATTTTGCCACTCATTTTTTAAAAAACCCTTAAACTCATCATTCCAAGCATCTCCTCCACCAATTCTCAGCCCTCCTAAGACAACATTAAACTTTATGCCCTCTTTTGTACAAAACTCTTGTATCTTTTTAAGCTCCTCTGACATACCCCAGCACCATGAACACATAGGATCACCTACATAAAAAAGCTCTACTTTTTTTATATCAAGACTAACATCTTTTGAACCTACACTAGCTATGGAACATAAGCCAGTTTCACTATCACATGTTTGCATATATATCCTTTTAAAAATAACTTTAAAACTTCGTACTCTTTGCAAACTCCCTACCAAAATTCATGCAAGACTCTATACCTTCTTTATCTGGTGTCCACGCTATTTTTAGTCCATCGTTTACCAACTCAAATCCACTCTCTTTTAGTTTTTCATTTAGCACTTTTATATTTTCTCCACTCCAACCATAAGAACCAAAAGAAGCTGCTTGTTTTTCTTTAAAACCTAGTGATTTAATAAGCTCAAATATAGATGCTAAAGAGGTTAGAACTCCTTTGTTAACAGTAGGTGAGCCAACTAGTATAGCTTTTGATTTAAAGACTTCAGAGATTACATCATTTTTGTCTTTTTTACTTAGATGAAGTAATTTTACTCTTACTTCGCTATCTTCTTGTATCAAGCCTTTTGCAATAGCTTCTGCCATCAGCCTTGTTGCATCCCACATTGTGTCATATAGTATTGTTATTTGATTCTCTTTATAGTTTTCCGCCCATTTTAAGTAAAGCTCCACTATTTGAGTGGGATTATCTCTCCAGATAACTCCGTGAGAGGTGCAAATCATATCTATGTCAAGATTCATAGAGAGTATCTCGTTTATCTTTCTAGTAACTAGTTTATTGTATGGGGTGAGTATGTTTGCGTAGTATTTTAGGCACTCAATAAAGAGTTCACACTGATCTACTTCATCATTATATAGAGCCGAAGATGCATAGTGTTGTCCAAAAGCATCGTTACTAAAGAGGATGTTATCTTGGCTTAGATAACACGCCATGCTATCTGGCCAGTGAAGCATTGGCATCTCAACAAAGGTTAGCTCTTTTTTGCCTAAGCTTAGGGTGTCGCCACTCTTTACTACTACAAAATTCCAATCTTTATGATACTGCCCCTTAAGTGACTTAACACAGTTTTTTGTGCAGTAAATCGGAGTATCGGGGATATAGCTCATAAGTTCAGGAAGTGCACCTGTATGGTCTTTTTCTCCGTGGTTTATAACTATGTAGTCAATCTTTTTTAAGTCTATTTTATTTTTAAGATTTTTTATAAAAACATCAGTAAAAGGCTCTGAGACTGTATCTATAAGGACAGTTTTTTCTTCCTCAATCAAGTAAGCATTATAAGAAGAACCTCTGTGTGTTGAGTATTTAAAACCTTGATAATGTTCTATCTCCCAGTCAACATTTCCAACATGGTAGACATTGCTCTTAATATTAAAGTACATTTTAGACTCCTTTTACTTTTATTTGTTTAAAAACCCCATTGACTTCTCGCCATCAAAGCTAGCATCTTTTTCTCTTCTTATCTCGCTAACAAAGGCTTCTATGCTAAAGATTGGCTCTGGTGTGACTGCTACCTTATAAGCTGTATTTTTTATAATCAAGTTTATCTGACCACCAGTTAAAGAGTACTTAGCAAGTTCTGCTACATTAAAATCCTCAGTATATGGAGCGTTATCTGGTAACATCTTTTTCCAAAGACTAAGTCTTTGAGCCTCATCTGGTTTTTTAAACTCTATCTTGTAGTTAAAGCGTCTTGAGAATGCTTTGTCAATGTTCTCAAGTAAGTTTGTAGTAGCTATAAGCATTCCTTTGAAGTTTTCAATCTGCTCTAAAAAAATGTTTTGCATCTGATTGTGCATCTGCTCAGAGCCACTTGTTGCTCCACTTGATCTTGAACTTAAAAACTGATCTGCTTCATTTAAAAGTAGTATTGGCTCTGTTTTTGTTTTCTGGCTTAAATCATAAAAGGTGTCAAAAATCTTGCGAACATTTTTCTCACTCTCTCCAACATACATAGAGAGGATTTTAGAGCAGTCAAAGGCTAAAACTTGACGCTTAAGTGATTTGGCGAGCGAGTAAGCTGTCATAGTTTTACCAGTTCCTGCGTGTCCGTAGAAGATTATTCTAGCATCTATACCACTTTTTTTATCTTTTACGCCCCACTCAACTAAACGCCCCACTACCTCTTTGTCCACTTGACGCATCAAGTTTTCTAGAGTAGTTTGAGTATCTTTTGCTAAAACCACATCATCAAGTGAAGTCTCAGGCTCGATAAGTTCAAAAATATCTTGTTCTTCTATAAGAGCATTTAATTTTAACCTACGAACTTTTTTGTTCTTGTGAGGATGGATGATACTTTGAAGCACATCATCTACAATATAAAAAGCTCTTGAGATGCCACCAAAAGGATTTAACATCTCCTCATAGTCGATGATTCCCTCATTTACAAGGTTTGAACTCTCTTCTAAAAGTGAGCGGTTTTTGATACGATCATACTCATCTAATGAGATAAGATCGATAAGCGTATTCATATCTCTTAGTGACGAGTCAGATGCACTATACTCTTCACGAAGAAGTGCTAAAAATATTATCTCCTCTTTATATTCGAGCTTTTTTTGTTTAAAAAACTTGTCTAAAACAAGTTTTTGAGGAGTTTGCTCTACTCTTTGGTTTATTCTATTTTCTAAAAGTTGAAGCTTTTGCTGAATCCTATCTATACCCAAAGAGTGTTCATGCACATCTTGGCGGATAGTGCTCATCTTTTGATAAAGTTCTATACGAAAAAACTGATCTTGAAGATACTCTAGATGGTCACTATATGGCTTTATATCTGGCAACTCAACTTCACTTGCTCCATCTTGAAGTAGCTTTAAAAGTGATGGAGTTAGTCCAACTGCTGTGTTTAAAAGCTCTAGGGGAGTTATCTCTGATACCTTAACAGGCGCAAAACTTTGTTGATGTAACCAACCCAATTCTAAGAGAACTTTTACCTCTTTTAGATGCTCTAAATGCTTAAAATCATCATTTGGATAAAGCTCACTTAAAAGCTCTAAAACTAAAACATCATCTTGACCTTGAAGATATTTTTTCGTCAAATTTTGAAGCAATAAAGCTTCATTTGCACTACACTTTAGTTGTGTAAATATTTGAGACTCTTCTATGTTTTTTATCTGTATAAAATCAACTAGTATTTTCAATATTATCCTTAAAATTTATAACTCAAACCTGTTGAGACTATAAGTACATCTCCACCACTAAACTCGCCATCTAGGGTTGAGCTTCTAATCTTGCGATTTTCTCTCATAGAGTAAAGTGTTGCTAAACCCACTTCCATGCTATCACCTATCTTATAGCGACCACCAAAAGATAGTGCAAAACTATTTGAATCAGGAAGCTCAAAACCAATAGTTGCATCTGGAGCGGGTGATTCATCATAAACTACTCCAGCCATTAAAGTCATAGTATCTAACTCTTGAGTGATACCTAAGCGAAAAGTGTTTGTATCTTTCCAGTTTTTAGGTTTTGCATTGTCAAATGCTCCTATTAAAATAGCACTATTTAAAGCTCCATCATAGTCAAAATCCAAATCCTTATATGCCGACCACATAACTCTTTCATAAACAAGCTCTATAGTTGTCTGCGAGGGAAGCGTATATGCAACTGCCGCACTAAAGAGTGCGGGAAGAGGTACAAAGACTTCCCCGCCACCATTATAAGTAGCACCATCTAGCAAAGAGCTTAGTTTAGCATTTCCTTCTGAATTTAAGTTAACTTTTGAGCGATATGTTGTGGCTAACTCTAACTCGTTTGTAGGTTTATATGCTAGTGCTAGATTATAACCATAGCTAATTCCATCTCCAGTCATATCACGAGTTATTTTACTATATGTGCTAGGTCCAACAAGAGCAGTTCCATCACTCTTTACAACCCCAGAAGTATGCACAATTCTAAAGCCAAATGCAACTGAGAGTTTGTCATTTACAGGGATAGCTACTGTTGGATTTATCTCTATTACTTCAAGCGTAAACTCCTCTGCTGAAGTTTTTGCAGGCTCACTCTGCCATCTCTTTGAGAGTCCAGCAGGTACTACTATGCTAAGCCCTATGCGGGTCTCTCCAGCCCTACCTGAGACATAATGAAGATTTGGGACTATAAACGACTCTTTTTTTGACTCTAAACTATATGACCCACTACTTGAGACTTTGCCCCTATACTCAACTCTATCAAGTCCTATATATGTAAGGTCAAGCTCTACGATATGCTTATCTTCCATAAAAACCATATTTGCTGGGTTATAATAAGCTGCATCTGCACTCTTGTTATGAGCAATATTCGCAGCGCTCAAAGCTACAGCATTTAGGGAGTTTTCTGGTGTTTTATACCCTCCAGCCATAAGCATTGAGCTAGTCATTAACGACGAAAGCACTACTTTTTTCATAGTCTCACTCTTTTTAATTTGCTTGCAATCGTACATGAACTAAACTTAATTTTCCAAAGAGTAGAGTAGCTCTATCTCCTCTTTCCAGATGCTAGCATCTATGGTCTCAAGTATTAGCGGGATATCATTCATCCTCTCATCATTCATAATAAATCTAAAAGCATCAAGTCCTATTTCTCCCTCTCCTATGGAGTGATGTCTATCTTTTTTTGAACCTAGTGGTGGTTTAGAGTCATTTATGTGCATTCCCATCAAATACTCAAATCCTACAACATCACTAAACTCATTCCAAGTCTTCTCATAAGCCTCTTTTGTTCTTATGTCATATCCCGCTACAAACATATGACAGGTATCGATGCAGACTCCAACACGACTTTTATCTTCTACCTTTTCTATGATTTGTGCTAGATGTTCAAAGGTATAACCTAAGTTACTCCCTTGTCCAGCAGTGTTTTCTATAACCGCTTTAACTCCACTTGTTTTATCAAGTGCCATATTTATAGAATCAGCAATGATGCCAATACACTCATCTTCACTAATTTGCTTTAAGTGGCTCCCTGGGTGAAAGTTTAGTTTAACAAGTCCTAACTGTTCGCATCTTTGTATCTCATCTACAAAAGCTTCTCTTGATTTTTCCAACTTATCAGCTTCTGGGTGGCCAAGGTTTATAAGATATGAGTCGTGTGGCAAAACATGCTTAGCTAAAATCCCACTCTCAGCAAGTGCCTTTTTGAACTTATCTATAGTCTCTTTATCTAAATCTTTTGCAACCCACTGTCTCTGGTTTTTTGTAAAAAGGGCAAAAGCTCTAGCCCCAATTTTTACTGCATTCTCAACTGCGTTAAAGACTCCACCACTTGCACTTGTGTGTGCACCTACAAACTTTTTACTGCTCATTATTTTGTATCCTTTATCTTAAATATAATTTTATTTTTTCTATCTTTAAAAAATGTTTCTTCTTCGCTCACTCTATAGATTATATCTACATCTTCATCTACTATCTTTTGCTCAAACCCAGACTCTGTTTGCTCTCTACTTTTGCCACCATAAATCGCATCTGCTAACAAGATATTTTGAAGTATCTCACTAGGATAAGACTCATGCAGATACTCTTTGTTAAAGTTAGACTTTGTCATACATCCATCACTTGTGCAGATAAGGTGGTTAATGCTAATCTTCTCTATAGCCCTAGATGCAACAAAGAGTTCTAACTCTATGGAATCCTCTGTATTTCTGACATAACCCAAGTCTGCAAATTTGAGTTTTTTAGTCTTTATGATGATAACTTTAGTCTGAGTGATTTCATAATTTTTAACACTACAAGCACTAAATAAAAGCGCAAAAACGATAAGTAAATATTTCATAAGTAGGATTATAGCAAGATATGTGTTTTTCAAATACAAGTTGTAAAATTTAGAGGATTTTTATAAGCTATATAATCTTTTAACTCTTTTTTCTCGCTCCAATGCTCTGCGTTGGAGTGTATATATACTTATTGGTCTGATTGATTTTGTTGGGGCTTATATGCGTTACCACGCGGAGCGTGGGAACGAGAAGGAAAAACGAATAGGACTTTAGAGTTGTTTACCTATACCTTTTGTTAGGTTTAGCATGAAACTTAAGCCTTTTCTTGTATCTTCATCCCCCATCAGCTTTAAGATGCCAAAGAGTGATGGTACTTCATTTTTTGCTGTCTCTCTTTTTGCATAGCGAACTGCATTGTCTGTTATAAACCCAGCAGATGCAAGGTTGTCTACTGTATGAATCATCTTCTCAACCATCGGTGAGGTTGTCATCTCTATGTTGTCTGAGATAAGCGCCATTAGGTCTATAAGATTGTCTATGCGTCCTGTTTGGATCAGCATTGTCATTTTTGCTTCTAGTTCTTGCATCTCTTTTGTTTTTAATACTTCTACTTTTTCACTCATAATTTTCTCCTATACCATTCCACGAGCTGCTGCCCAGTAGATGCCTTTGTTAAAACCTTTTCTTACAAAGCTACCTAGTTTGCTACAAGGTGTTGGGGCTACATCTTTATCATAGTTATACCAAAGTGGCATTCCACAAGAGAGTCCCATTTGAGCTATGGCAATTACTAAGCCATCATAACTCTCACTCGTATATCCATGTCTAAGCTCAGATGCGATGTTATCTGCTACAACATCTGTTTGGTTATGTACAGTTCCACCAGCTTTTGAGACTGGTAAATCCACCGTATCACCTAGAGTATATACATTGTCTAAGCCTTTTACTTTTAGAGTCTCTTTGTCTGTTGGAAGCCAACCCTCATCATCTAAAGCTTGAGAGATTCCTGACTCTCTTATAAACTTTGTAGCTGTAAAAGGCGGTGTTGACATTAGTATGTCAAACTCTATCTCTTCGCCCTCAGCTGAGATGGCTACTTTCTTTTTAGCATCTACCTTACTTAGTGTAAAACCAGATTGATGCTTAACACCCAAACTATCAAAAATAGAAGGCAGTACATTTGAAGTAGGCTCTTGCATGAAAAGCCCGTTAGTTACGGATTGTGCCACGGTTGGATAGGTATAGATTATCTCTATATCATCTCGCACACCTCTCTCTGTTAAGAAATCATGCAACATCATAGTTGTCTCAACTGGTGCAATACCACACTGATGTGGAATATTTGGAGTTTTTGGAAAGTTTACAGTAACAAGGACTCTTCCCTTTTTGATATCGTGAAACTTTTTTGCTAACTTTGTAGCGCCTTCGTAAGTATAAAACCAGTCTCCAGCCTCACTAAGCCCTGGAATTCTCTCTGGCGCCACCTCACATCCAGTAGCTAAGACTAAAAAGTCATAATCAAACTTTTTACCCTTTTTTGTTTTAACAAAGTTGCCGTTTGTGCTTATCTCTGTAGCTTCTTCTACTTCAAAGTTTATCTCACTCATAAGAAGGGCGCGTTGATCTCTTACAAACTCATATCCTTCTGATTTTCCAAAAGCAACATACATTGCACCTGGTTTATAGTAGTGATATTTAGAGTTAGAGATTAGCGTAATCTCTAACTCATCTCTATCTATCTCAGGCATCAATTTCTTTGCAAGATTGTTCGCAGTCATAGTTCCAGCGGTTCCACCACCAACTATAAGAATCTTTTTCTTCATACTCTCTCTCCTTATTTTAGCTATGGTGAATGCTAACTTAAAATAAGAAGTTTAGTATAAGGAGTGTATAAGGTTTACATAAGATTTTACTCTATCCTGTATCCAAGCCCTTTTACATTTTCTATAACACCTTGATAGAGTTTTTTCCTAATACCAGCTACTACCATCCTAATGGCATCTGCACTAACACTCTCTTGCCAAACACTATGTTCAATCTGCTCTATACTCACTATAGATTTTCTATTTTTTAACAACAACTCAAGAAGAAGTACCTCTTTTTTTGTGAGCTTTATACTCTCTTGCCCTTTTTTTACTAACTTTTGTTTATAGCTATAAGAGTAATCTTCATTTAAAAAAATCTCCTCACTTAGTATGCTACCTTTAGATACACTTGAAGATATTGCGACTAGAAACTCATCTATATCTATGGGCTTTTTAAGATAAAAATCAACATTAGACTCTACTGCTATGTTTATATACTCTGGCGTATTATAAGCTGTCATAACCACTCTTATGGTGTTTGGTGAGAGTTGTGATATCTTTTGTAGTAGATGCAAGCCATCAACTTGTGGCATCTCTATATCTGAGATGATAACGTCTGATGGACTCTCTTTAAAAAGTTCTAAGGCTTGCATAGCATCTTTTGCAACTCTGACCTCTTTGAAGTAGATGGACAAAACGCGACTAAGCCACTTTAGGGTGCTCTCATCATCTTCTGCGATTAAAAGTGTAAGTGCTTGCAGTCTTTTATGAATGGCTTGCATCTTCATAACCTTTTTTTAACATGATAGTAAACTTCACACCATCTTTGATATTTTTAACCGCTAAAAGCCCGTTCATATGGCTCTCAATAATTACTTTTGACATATAGAGCCCTATCCCACTTCCTTTGTCTTTTGTTGTAAAGTATGGGTTAAATATCTTTGGCATATCCTCCCTTGAAATGCCTCCACCATTGTCAACTATCTCTATATGAAGATTGTTTTTGACTCGTTTAATGATTATCTCTATCTTTGCATTTTTCACACTTTTTGAGACTATAGCCATCATTGAGTTATGAATCATGTTTAGTATTACTTGCCTAAACTTATTTGCAAAGCCTAAAACACTCAAGTCTAAGCTCTCATCTTTTGTTATTTTTATCGTAATATTGTAGTTTTTTAGTTGTATATCTATAAGTCTTATGGCATCTTCTATGCTTTTTAGAACATTAAAACTCTCTTTTTGTTTAGATATTCTAAAAAACATACTAAAGTCATCGATGGTTTGAGACATGTAGTTTAGCTTTTGCATCATCTCTGCTTCTATCTCTTTTAAAAACCTAGCATCTATGTTTTTTTGGCTTGATATGTGTCTAAGCCCTTGTACTATGATGCCTAGACTATTTAAGGGTTGTCTCCATTGATGAGCTATAGAGTCTATCATCTCACCCATAGCAGCGAGTCTTGACTGATGGCACATTATCTCATGCTGTTGTGATCTTTTTGCGACTTCTATCTCAACTTGTTTTTTTAGTTTGTCTTGATACATTATATCTTCTGTAATGTCTGAGGTTATCATGATAATCTCATCCCTACTCTCTAGGTAAGCCAAGGACATACTAGCATTTAAATGGACTCCAGACTTTGTGACACAAACCTTTTTAAACTTCTCAAAACTTCCAAACTCTATGGCTTTTTCAACCGCAGTCTTTGATGGAGCCGCATATTCAGCAGATGAGAGAGAGATGCAAGATTCACTATAAAGCTCTTCCATCGTATACTCCATCATATTTTGAAAAAACTTGTTTGCATACAAAAACATTCCATCTCTATCTAAAATAGAGATGCCATTTGCCGCAAGGTCAAAGACCGCTTGAAGTTCCTCTTTTTTAGAAGTAAGCTCACTCAAACTCTGCTTTAGTTTTGACTCAACTTCAAAGTAAGCCGTAATATCATAAAAATAAAAAACATCAGACTTATAGTAAGCCCCATACTCCTGCCCATCCCAACTAATGACGCTACTCTTAGACTTTTTTTTCCTAAGCTTTTTCAGCCTCTTATAAGCTTTAGCATCAAATATGTCTTTTAGTTTTTTATGCTTTAATTTCTTTAAACTCTTTTTGCCACCATAGACACCAACAACTACCTTACCATTAGTCTCAACAATGATGGATTTTGGCATATTTTTTAAAATATCTGATTTTTTTCTCATAAGACCTCGTAACTTTGTTTAGTTTATAGCGTTAAAGAGCTATGCATCTATCAACGAGTGAAAATATTCCATTTCATTGGCTCTTAGTATTCGTATCATATTTGTTGAGCCCTCAACGCCTATTGGGTCGCCTGCTGTTAATACATAGCTTTTATCAAGGTGAAGAGCTTTCCTATCAAAGCCTTGTCTCATGACCTCTGCGAGCATCTTCTCTAAAGAGTCTTCTTTAACTAAAAAAGCAGGAACAATGCCCCAACAAATAGTTAAAAATCTTGATACTTTTATGTCATGCGTTACACCATATATATCTCTACGAGGTCGATATCTAGCTATTTTTCTAGCTGATGTACCTGAAGTGGTGAGTGCTATGATTCCCCAAGCATCTACATCTTCGCACAGTCTGGCCGCTGCTTGATTTACGCTATCAGCTGCATCTATGACTTTAAACTTTGAAAACTCATTAAAAGAGTAGATTTCTTCTGCTCCTTGAATCGCCTCAAACATGGTCTTTACCGCCAATACAGGGTTGTGCCCCACTGCACTCTCCTCTGAGAGCATAACTGCATCTGTACCATCTAAAACAGCATTGGCAATATCGCTAATCTCTGCGCGAGTTGCTCTGTCTTTTTCTGTCATTGAGAGCAACATCTGGGTTGCAGTTATAACTGGCTTTGCTACCTCATTTGCTTTTCTAATTAGCATTTTTTGCAGGCTTGGCACTTCATAAAAAGGCACTTCTATACCTAAGTCTCCACGCGCAACCATTATGCCATCACTAGCTTCTAAGATAGCATCAATATTCTCAACTGCATCAAATTTTTCTATCTTTGCAAAGAGCTGCACTCTGCCGTTGTTCTGTTTGATAATCTCTCTTGCCTGAATCATATCTGATGCATTTTGAACAAAAGAGATAGCCATAAAATCAACATCATTTTCAATGCCCCAAAGTATATCTTCTTTGTCTTTTTTTGTGATTATCTCTATGCCCAAACGAGTATTAGGAAAATTTACACCCTTTTTCGAGGAGAGCATTCCACTATTTTCTACAACAACTTTTACATTAGATGCAGAGGCTTCGATAACTTTTGTACGGATCATTCCATCATAAAGATATATATAATCGCCTATGTGCAACTGCTTTAAAATAGTTGGCTGATTGATGCAAGTGCGGTAGCTATTTTCACCGAGCTGCACGCCTAAGATATCTTCTGCAACAAACTCTACAGTATCATTTTCTTTAAGCTTAAAAGGCTCATCAATCTTACCCACACGAATCTTTGGTCCGCTAATATCTTGTAAAACGCCAGTTAAAAGCCCTGTGTTTTTTTCAGCTTGACGAATTCTATGCAGAACTTCATAATGGTACTCATGCGTCCCGTGTGAAAAATTTAGTCGAAAAACATTAACACCTGCTAAGATAAGTGCCTCTATAACCTCAAGCGAATCAGATGCTGGGCCAACAGTGGCTATAATTTTGGTTCTTTTTTTCATGTATGCCCCTTTTTATAGCTATATAGTAAGTTATAATAGCATAATCTATCCACAAATGAATATCTAAGTTTTCAAATAAGATTTCTCTGCTTCTATTTAGCACTCCTCTACACTGAGAGTGTGAAATAACTCGGAAGTGAGGCTTTACAAACTGCTCTTGATCCCAAAGTTCGCAGTTTTATTTTTCTTGACAACTTGTCATATTTTTAACTTCTTTATTTAAAATCCCCTATAATTCTAACTATGAAAATACACATAGATATAGACTGCTTTTTTGTAAGTGCCGTTCGCATTAGTGAGCCATCATTGGAGGGGAAACCTGTGGCTATTGGTGGGAGAAGTGATGCTCAGATTTTTACAAAAGAAGCAAAGAAGCAGAGTGTTAACCTTGAGAACTCTGGCTCTTTTGTTAGCACTTTTTATAAAACTTATGAGAAGAGTGATGATATAGATGCTTTTGTAGATACAGATGGAAGAGTTCGTGGGATTTTAACTACCTCATCTTATGAAGCTCGCTCTTTTGGGATTAAAACTGCTATGACCATAAGAGAGGCTTTGATGCTCTGTCCACATCTCATCATAAAAGCACCAAACATGTCTCTATATCAAAAGCTCTCGCATAAGCTTCATGAGTTTTTACAGTCAAAAATCCCTCTCATTGAGCAAGCCAGCATCGATGAGTTTTATGGTGATTTGTCTGGTTGGGTGGAAGATGATGAAGTTGAGCAGTTTATTGATAACCTTAGACATGAGATAAAAAGAGAGCTAAAACTCCCAGTATCCATCGGAGCGGCAAACACTCGCTTCATCGCAAAGCTAGCCACTTCAAGCGCAAAACCTTTTGGATGCAAAACTATCTATGCAAACGGTGTTGACTCTTTTATAAAAGATATCCCTGTTAAAGAGTTTGCTGGCATTGGTAAAAGTATGCAGGAGAAGCTAAGCTCTGTTCAGATTCGTACTTTAGGAGAGTTACAGCAGAGACGTGGCACTATTGAGTCGTGGGGGCCTTACGCAAAAGAGCTTTATAAAAGAGTTTGCGGTCTCTCAGATGAGAACATTAAGACAACTCACAAAAGAAAGTCCATCGGCATCTCAAGAACATTTGACCCCATCTTTGATAGAGGTGAGTTAAGACGAAGAGTGCATATCTTAGCCAGACATCTAAGTTACGCTATCTTAAAACTTGATGTCATCCCAACTGTTTTTCATCTTAGCATCTCTTATGAGATGCGACAAAGTTCACATAAAAACATCTCACTAGCTGAGATATTTACAGAAAAAAAGTTTGACTCTCTTTGCTTGAGCCTCTTTAATGAGGCAGACATCCACAAGAGACTCCACGCCATCAGGCTTAGCATCAACTGCTCAAGCTTTACAAGAGACTCTAAAAAAGAGCTCTCCCTCATAGGTTTTGAAGATGATCAAAAGATGAAAACACTAAGCGAGCAGACACATAAACTTAGAGAAAAGTATGGACTAGATGCCATCAAATGGGCAAGTGAACTTTAGTGTTTTTGTACCTTATATAGTAAAGCAAGCTCCATCACCAATATTCTTGACATTCAAATAGCCTTGCATATTTTTCTCTATGATATTTTTTGACATATAGAGACCGATGCCAGTTCCTTGAGTTTTGTGTCTAGTTGTGAAGTAAGGCTCAAACACTTTATCTAAAAACTCGTCTGGTATCCCTCCACCATTATCCCAAATCTTCACTATTGCAAAGTTATCTCCCTCTTTTATCTCTATCTTTATAAGTGGCTCTTTTATCTTTTTTTCTAAGAGGATATTTTTTGCATTGTTTATGATATTTAGTACAACCTGAGAGTACTCATTTTTATGTCCTAAAATCTTTAACTCATCTAAGACTTCAAACTCTACTTTTATATGGTTGTGTTTAAGTGAAGACTCAACTATAAAAAGCGCATCTCTACAAGCTCTCTCAACACAAAACACCTCTTTTACACTATGTGGATTGAAAAAGTTCTGAAAGTCATCTATGGTTTGTGACATGTATTGTGTTAGTTTATCTGCCTCTTCTATCTTTTGGTTTAGATAGATTGGTGTAAACTTATCAAAGTCATAAGTAACCTTCATATTCATAAAAATCGCTATGATTTGAGCGAGTGGTTGTCTCCACTGATGTGCTATGTTTCCTATCATCTCACCCATAGATGCAAGCTTTGACTGTTGTAGTAATATCTGTTCGTTTTCAAGTCTTTTATTTATCTCTTGCTGGATTTTTTCTTCTAGGTTTTCTATCATATCGTTTATCATCTCTTTTAGTTCACCAAGAGCCATGTTATGAGTATGACCATCAAGCCTGTCTCCGAGGTTCCCACTTTTGATGCTTAGTAGCACTCTTGTAGCATTTTTTATAAGTGCCTCATCTTTTTCTATGTTGTTTTGTATAGTCTCAACATTTTCATTTATCATGTTTGCCATATCGCTAAACTCGTCATTTGAGACAAGTTCAATCCTGTTTGCTTTTTCCCTCTTATGGTTTATATACTCAAAAAACTCTCTTAAGCCATTTTGAACTCTATATATAGAGGAGATGATATTATTTGATATTAAAGAACCTATGATGATAGAAAAAAGCAAGATCACAAATAGAGAAACAAATATTTCTATTTTTATATTTGCAACATCTTTTACCGCTTCGCTATAAGCTATGGATGATTTACTTAACAAGTCACTTTGGATAACCAAAAGCTCTTTAACTAAGAGTTGAAATTGTGCTCTACCAACAGTTGTAATATTTACATAAGCGCCTTCCTCAAACTCTGAGTTTAAATAGCCTTTTGTCACCTTTATAAGAGACTTGTAGTGAAGCCACATCTCGTAAACTATTTTATTCTCTTTTGAATACTCTAAAAATGCATCATCAAGTTCATTTATCGCTGTAGTCAAATTGTCTAGTATAGACTCTCTTATCTTTTGGTTTGGTGCCATAACTAAGGCTTGGCTTAGCTCTCTTAGATTATAGAGTGGAGTGATGATTTTATCTTGCAAGCCTAGAAGCGTTTGTGATTTGCTATGAACCACTTCAAGTCTGTCTTTGTTATCTTGACTTATAGATATAGACTTATATCCTATAGTTGAGATAGCTAGAAGTAGTAAGATAAAGAGGATTCTGAGTTTAAATTTTATACTTATTTTATTCACAATTTCCTCTTTTTGGCTTTATGGGTTGTTCTAAGTATTTAGGATACTCTCTTGTTTTTCTTATGGAGTAGTGGTCTTTTGTAATTTGCATCTCCCAAATGGGGATAACTGCTCCTTTGTATGGCTTATAGATGATCTCTTTATTTAGTGCTGTAACTTTGTTCGGTGATGGAACCCTTAGCGTGTACGCCATCTCTTTTGCTCTATATAGTATTTTTGAAACTATCTCTTCATACTCTTTTGAATCAACCTTTGTTACAAAAAACTCATCTATATAGCTCTTCATAAGTCTGTCTTTTCCTATGGTTGACCATGCGCTCTCATCTTCATAGATGAAAAGAACACTCCATGGATTACCATAGTACCAGTCATCATCTCCCCAGATAAGCAAGTCCCACTTTTGAGTATTTTGCGATTTATGAGTGGTGAGCAACTGTTCATATATATCTTTTTCACTACTTGTTATGGTGTAACTAAGTGTTACTCCATACTTCTTTAACTGATACTCTATGCCCTTAAACAAAAACATAAAACTATCTTGCGTAAAGACCTTTAGATGCAGACCCTTTAGTAGTTTGTGCATCTTCTCTTTTGTATAACTCTCTTGTTCTTTTGGTTTTGCATCTTTTAAGACTTTTTTCACTATCTCATAGTTTACAGAACTTGCAAATGGTGCGATATAGCCCTCGTTTTTATATACAAAGTTTAGTAAGTTTTCTTGGTTTAGTGCTTGGTTTAGTGCTACTCTTACTTCTTTTGATTTTAGTCTCTCATTCGCATTTATAAGATTAAAAAAGATTATAAAATTGTTTGTGGATTTGCTAATATTTAACTTTGCATACTTTGATGTTAGAACTTCTATCTTTTTGTTAAAGGCAATAGGGGCAAAGTCAAGCTCTCCCTCTTTTTGAGTTATCATCTCTAGTGCTTTTGTGGCACTTAGTTGTGTGTAAGCTGTTACTCTTCTTATCTTTGGGTACTCTTTATTGTAGTAGTATGGATTTGCCTCTAACTCTATGATTGGTGTATGTTTTGAGCCTAGAGCATAACCCTCTTTGAGTATGTATGGCCCCATCCCATAAGCACCTGGTGCATGTGTTGTTGATTCAGTCTCACTGCCCTTAAAGCCATACTTTTTAAGATACTCTCTTGTATGAAAGTAGATATTAGCGAGGTCTGTAAAAAACATCTCATACTTCTCTTTTAGCACTATTTTGAACTTGTACTTATCAATCTTTATAACCTCAAAGTCTACGTTATCTATGTTTGTATAAAGAAAAGGAGAGCGCTTGAAGTACTCAAAGTTCAAAAGCACATCAGCAGTATCAAACTCGCTTCCATCTTGAAACTTTAGTCCCTTTCGTAACTCAAACTCATAAGTAAAATCGTCCACTCTTTTATGACTTTTTGCTAGTTCGTACTTCCAACCTCTCTCATTATCATAAGAGCGAATAAGTCCAGCATTTGTGGCTTTGGTAATGTAAATATATGGAACATTTGGGATAAATATCTTTATGTGAGAGTCTGGATGCAGAGGAGTTGCAGCGCGAGAGGCTGCATCGTCATCTCTAAAGTGAGTTTTTTTTACTAGAAGCTCATTTGCATCAGTTATATTAATAAAAAGAAGTAAAATAAGTAAGTATTTAAATAAATTTATATCCTACTCCTGATAGATTGTAGATGATATCTGTTGGCAGTTTTTTTCTAAGATTGCGAACAAGTGAACGCAAAGCACTATCAGTCATTACATCATCAACCCAAACACTCTCTTGTAGTTCGCCGTAGTAAGTGATGCGGTTTTGATTTTTGATAAGTGCCTCAAAAAAAAGCATCTCTTTTTTGTTAAGAGTAACCCACTTCTCTTTGTAGTTCAATTTTTTGTTATCAAAGTCATAAACATAGGAGTTATCAACATCCAAAACAACAAGTTTGTTTTGTTCTAGTTGAAGAACACACCGCTCAAGCCCACCTAAGAGTTGTTCAAAGTTTATAGGCTTTACAAAGTATTTCTCCATGTGAAGCTCAACTGCATCTAAGAGATACTCTTTATCTGTGTGTGCAGTTATCATAACAACAGCAGTTTCTAAATCTTTTTCCCTCACCTTTTTAACAAACTCGATACCATCCATCTTTGGCATATGGATATCACTAAATATAATATTGGGCTTTTTTTGCTCATACAAAAGATAAGCCTCCTCGCCATCACCTGCCTCATAAACTTCTTTAACATAATATCTAAGAGAATCAGCTATATTTTTTCGTATACCCTCTTCATCTTCTGCATAAAGAATAGTTAGATTTTGTAATTTATGTAAAAGCTCTTTTTTCACTACCAATTCCTTCTTGCTCATTATACTCTAATGCTCATTTTAACTTTAAAACCCTACATCCAAAATAGCAAGTAAAAATTCCTAATCTACGATTTTAAAAATTGTATTGACAAAATGTAGCAAAATAGTCGAACACAACAACAATTTATTCGACTATTTTGCTACTTTAATCTATTATCATTTAAAGAGTTAAAAATCTTATGAGGAAGTAAAATGATAAAAAGTTTAATGATCGGGTTCATTTTTTTAAGTGGATCCCTGTTTGCAAATGAGTCTTTGTACTCAAGTTCTGTTAAGAATCTATATACATCGCCAGATGGTAAAAGAAGTGAGGGGAGATTGCTTCCTACTTCAGAAGTAAAAATCTTAGAGAAAAAAGATGGCAAGGTAAAAGTTGAGATTGAGGGCTTTATGAGAGAAGGCGTCTCAAGTGCAGTCTATTTTACAACAGGTAAAAGGATTTTAATTGCTGGTCTTAGTAAAAAGGCAAAGTTTGATATCAAAACTATCTCCACTAGTAAAGACAAAGATGGCGTAAAATGGAGCAAAGTAGCCCTTACTGCTTATACAGTAAATGACAATCTGACAGAAGATTTAAGCTCTTTATATAAAAATGCAGAGGCTATATATAAAGATAACTGCTCCATCTGTCACCCAGCACATCCAAACAATGAATATACATCAAACCAATGGCCAAGCATGATAAAGTCGATGTCAAATAGAACGGCAATGACAAAAGAAGATGTATATCTTGTAACACAGTTTCTACAAAAACACTCAAAAGACATAGGAGAAAAATAACATGCAAAATACAAACTTAAAAAGAAGAAATGTACTAAAGTTTGCTGCACTCTTTGCAGCTGTTCCATTCATAGATGTTCTCACAAGTAGAGGGCATCTGCTAGCTGGAACAATTGTAAAGTTTTCCACAAAACTAGTTCAAAATGGAGAGGTCTTAACTGCTGCTCACTGGGGAATGTTAAAGTTAACAATTAAAGATGGCGTACTAACAAAATCTGAACCTTATCAAAAAGTATCAGGGCTTGAAAACTCTCTTCAACACCATACACAAGACTTAGTCTATGCAAAAGATAGAGTTAAATACCCAATGGTTAGAAAGTCCTACTTAAAAGATCCAAACAATCCAAAGCCAGAACTAAGAGGTAGCGATGAGTGGGTTAGAGTCTCTTATAATGATGCTATAAAACTAATAGCATCGCAGCTTAAAAAGACTAGAAAAGACAAAGGCGCTGAGAGTGTTTTTGCTGGTAGTTATGGCTGGAAGAGTAGTGGAAATATGCACAACTGTAGAATCCTACTTCATAGATTTATGACTGCAACTGGTGGTTTTACAGGAACAGTTGGAGACTACTCAACAGGTGCTTCACAAGTAATAATGCCTCACGTTTTAGGAACTCTTGAAGTTTACGAACAACAAACATCTTGGCCAATTGTGTTAGAGCACTCAAAAGCTGTAGTTATCTGGGGAGCAAATCCTGCGGCTACTCTAAAAATTGCATGGACTGCATCTGATGATTATGGGCTTAAATATCTTGAAGAATTAAAAAATTCAGGTAAAAAAATCATCTGCATCGACCCTTTTAAGACGGAGACTTGCGAATACTTAAATGCACAGTGGGTAGCTCCTGTTCCAAATACTGATGTCGCTCTAATGATAGGTATGGCTCACTCTCTAATTGAAGCTAAGAAATATGATAAAGAGTTTTTAGAAGAGTACACTGAAGGCTTTGATGAGTTTAAAGATTATATCTATGGAAAAAAAGACAAAGTTGTAAAGAGTGCAGCTTGGGCTTCAAAAATATGTGGAATTGATGAAAAAACAATCAAAGAGTTAGCAGTGCTGTTTTTTGAAAACACAACTATGTTTATGTCTGGATGGGGTATGCAAAGAGCTCATCACGGAGAGCAAACTCACTGGATGCTAATAACTCTAGCTTCAATGCTTGGACAAATCGGTAAACCAGGTGGTGGTTTCGGACTCTCTTATCACTACTCAAACGGCGGTGTTCCAACTGCTAAGAGTGCTATAGTTGGTGGGATAACTGCAAATGTTACAGCAAATGAGAACGCAGAAGGTGCAGAGTGGCTACAAAATGCAGCTAAATTTTCTTTCCCTGTTGCAAGAGTTGCAGATGCTCTTTTAAATCCTGGTAAAAAAATCCAGTTTAATGGCAAAGAGATAACATATCCAGAGATTGATTTTATCTACTGGGCTGGTGGAAATCCATTGGTTCACCATCAAGATACAAATACTCTAATTAAAGCTTGGAGAAAACCTAGAACAGTTGTTGTCAATGAAGCATTTTGGACTCCAACAGCTAGAATGGCAGATATTGTAATGCCTACAACTACGAGTTATGAGAGAAATGATATTACGGGAACTGGAGACTACTCAAACCTAAATATCGTTCCAATGAAGCAAGCAGTTAAAAAGCAGTTTGAGTCTAAAGATGATTATCAAATCTTTAGTGATTTAGCAAAAGAGTTTGGAGTACATAAAGAGTACACACAAAACAAAACTGAGATGGAGTGGATAGAAGAGTTCTATACTAAGGCTTATGATCAAGCTGTAAAAATGGATATGAAAATACCAAAATTTAGAGAATTTTGGAGTAAAAATGAGCCTATAACTTTTGGGACTCCTTATGAAAATACACAATTCGTAAGATATGCAGACTATATAGAAGATCCTATCTTAGATCCACTTGGTACTCCATCTGGAAGAATTGAGATCTACTCTAAAACAATTGAAGATATGAACTATGATGATTGTAAGGCGCATCCTAGTTGGTTAGAACCAGCTGAGTGGTTGGGTATGAAGAAAAAAACTGCGGAGTTTGCACTTATTACTCCACACTCAACTCATAGACTACACTCCCAACTAAACAATACTAGTTTAAGAGAAAAGTACGCAGTAGCAAACAGAGAACCGGTTTGGATCAATACAAAAGATGCAAAAGCTAAGGGCATCAAAAGTGGCGATATTGTGAGAGTCTTTAACGATAGAGGACAAATCTTAGTTGGTGCTATTGTATCTGATGAAGTTAGAGAGAGTGTCGTGAAAATTGATGAGGGTGCTTGGTATGACCCAATGGAGAGAGGAAAGATAGGCTCACTTTGCTTAAATGGTAATGTTAATGTTCTAACAAAAGATATCCCAACATCTAAGTTAGCAAATGGAAATAGTTCAAATACAGCTCTAGTTAATATTGAAAAATATACTAAAGCAGCTCCTGAACTCTCTATGTTTAAACAACCTTAATCTAAAAAAGAAGTAGAGCTTTCTCTACTTCTTAAATATATGTTTTATATAAAAAATCCTCTAAGGTAGAAATAATGAGAAAAAAAAGTTTAAGTTTAGTGGCATGTATGTTTATGGCGGCTAGTTCAGTTGGCGCAGCAGAGTTTGATGAAGCGATTAAAAACGGAAAGTTAAGTGGTGATGCTACTATAACTTATGAGATGAGGGATTCTAAGAAAGACTTAGACGTTTACTATAGAGATAGCGCTTACTCAGTTGGTTCAGCGGAACTTATCTATAAAACTGACTCTTTTCATAATTTCAATCTTGCCTTTGGTATGAGAGCTTATAAAGTTATCTGGGAAGATCATAAAAACTCTATAGGTGCTTATGGACCTACGGCAGGAAAAGGTGATGCAAGTTCAAGATTTTGGAATATTGATGGTGGAGAGATTGCAGTTACAACAAATGCTTACATCGGTTATGACACAGAAAAAATCCACTTTAAAGCTGGTCGTCAAGAGCTTGAGACTGAGTGGCTAGATGAGCACCACGATGCAATAACTCTCTATGCAAACCCAATAGAAAAGCTTGAAGTTGAGCTTATCTGGTCACAAAGTCACTATAGAATGTGGGCAAGAGAGTTGTTTTATGGACCTGATATGGATGGTTTTAGTGGAACTATAAACTCTGAAGGAGGTGGAATCTATAAAGTTGGTTTAACTTACGATATTTTAGATTCACTAAAAGTCAAAGGCTACACTCTAGTAGCTCCTGATAACTACTCTGTTTATGGCGCGAAAGCTACCCTCGCTCTTGAGTCAAATGATTTTAAATATGGTGGATTTTTTCACTATATGCAAACAGATGAAAGACTTGCACAAAACGAAGATGGCTCGCTTATAGATACAAAAGTCTATGTTGAGCTTGATGGCTACAATCTTGGACTTGGATATATCCAAACAGGAAAAGATGGTGGTTGGGGTTCTGCTTATAAGGGTGGCGAAAATGTCACGCCTTTTGAAGAGGGAGATAAACTCTACAACTATATAGCAATAGATACTCGTACTCCATATATAACTCTCTCTAAAAATATAATGGGGCTTAGCCTTAGTGCTATTTATGGTCATAGTACTTATAAACTACCTAATGGTTCAGGCGATTATAAAATGAGCGAATTTTGTTTATGGGCAGGCTATGACATCACTAAAAACCTAAATCTAAGTGCTATTCTCACAGTAATAAATGAAGATGAAAAAGACATTGGTTGGGCTGCTACTGACTTGACTCAAGTTAGTAGTACTCTAGTTTATAAGTTCTAATCTAGCTCTCCTCTAAAAGGGAGGCTATGTCCTCCTTTTTGTCCTCAAAAAAATTGAATTTAATTAAGATAATATAGTATACTACAGCCACTTTTGCAAATGGAGCCAAAAAGGGATGTTTACTACCCAAAGCATTATAATATTTTCATACCTCATCGTAGTACTACTTATCGGAATCTGGGCAGGTCGTGGTATCAAAGATATCAAAGACTACGCTGTAGCTTCAAAGTCCTTTGGAACTATGGCTATCTTTGCAACCCTTAGTGCCTCTTTTATTGGAGGAGGCTTCTCTATGGGAAATGCTGAGAAGGTTTTTTTAGTTGGCATCTCAAATATTGTAGCACTTTGGGGATTTAGCCTAAAAGAGATCTTAGTAGCAAAGTACATCGCTCCAAACATAAGACACTATCCAGATGC
The DNA here is from genome assembly GCF_000445475.1 of Sulfurimonas hongkongensis. Classification (NCBI taxonomy): domain Bacteria; kingdom Pseudomonadati; phylum Campylobacterota; class Epsilonproteobacteria; order Campylobacterales; family Sulfurimonadaceae; genus Sulfurimonas; species Sulfurimonas hongkongensis. The sequence goes on along the minus strand of NZ_AUPZ01000005.1, from coordinate 6,140 downwards.
CATATCTATAGGCGATATAATGGAGCCAGCTTATGGGAAAGAGTCTAGAATCTTTGCAGGTGTTTTTGGTGTGATTTTAAGTGCTGGAATTCTCGGTGCTCAGATTGGTGCTATGGGATATATTTTTAATCTTTTTCTAGGGCTTGACCGTTCAACTGGCATCATCTTAGGTATTAGCATCGTTATCATCTACTCAACCATAGGAGGAATGAGAGCGGTTGTTTGGACTGATATTGTTCAGTTTATAGTTTTATCTGTTGGTATTCCTCTTACACTTTACTTTGGCATAGAGCATCTAGGTGGCTGGAGTGAAGTTGTTGAGCGTGTCCCAGAGAGCCACTTTACTATCTCACTTGAACCTATGGCACTAATTGCCCTTATCTCTCTTTTTCTTACCTTTTTACTAGGTGAGACTCTAGTTCCTCCCTATGTTCAAAGGCTTCTTATTGGTAAAAGAAATCGTAATGTAAGAAGAGGAACAATGCTTAGTGGACTATTTTCCATCCCATTTTTTGCAACCACTGGGTTAATCGGGCTTGTAGCATTAGCACTAAACCCATCACTAGATGCAAACCTTGCCATGCCTTATGTTATCCAAGAAGCACTCTCTCCAGTACTTCAAGCTGTAGTTATCTCAGCTATCATCTCCATCATCATGTCCTCTGCGGATTCATTTTTAAACGCAGCTGCCATCGCTTTTAATAACGACATCATAAAGCCCATACTAAAGACTCCACTTAACCAAGATGCGGAGCTTAAACTTGCTCGTATGACTACTCTAGCTGTTGGCACTATAGCTGTGATTTTTGCACTCTCTATTGATAGTATTTTAGATATCCTTATCTACTCATATAACTTTTGGGCACCTACTACCTTAGTCCCACTTGCAGCCGCCTTGCTTGGTTTAAAACTTAGTAAAAAACGCTTTATATCAGGTGCATCAGCTGGCATCATCACCACACTTTTATGGAGTAATCTCTTAGATTCTCCGCTTGGAATCGATGGGTTAGTAGTTGGGACTCTTGCAAATTTTATAGCTTTTTTTTCTACAGACAGAGCAAATGCAAAAGCTAGAAACAATTCAATATAAAGATAATAAAATATGAAAAATACAAGTCTTTTAGATCAATTTCGCTCATTTTACATAAGAAACTATCCCAATGATATGGAGACTCACATAGAGTACTTTGCTATCTTTGGCGGACTTGGATTTGAGGTTGATACCACACAACCTATCTCGTTTCTCATAGAAGATCTCATCTTAGAAAACTTTACCTATCTAAATGCAAAGATAGAAGATTTAACTCTTGGCAATCCCATCAACAAAAGACTTCTGCATGCGCTAGCCGTTGGCGATAGAAGGATTTTTTCTGCATTTAATAGAGCTGGGCTTAACAACAGTAATGGTGGGGTAGCCCTTAACTACCTTCAAGAGCGAGGCTTAGTTCAAATCGAGTACTCAAGAGAAGAGTGCAACAAAAGCCCAAATCCGAAAAACAAACTAAAAAGAGAGTTAGCGAGGCAGAGAATTTCGCACAAAGTGCTCTTCACACACCCCTTTATAAGGTTTTGGTTTTACTTTATCTATCCAAATATAAGAGATATAAGAAACAAAAAGTATAGCAGACTATTTAAAAATTTTAAGCTGAGACAAAATAGCTACACAAGCTTAGTTTTTGAAGAGTTATCAGAGGTTTTGCTAAACTATAATTTGCGTGATGCTCAGATTGTTAGCTCTGGGAGTTACTGGGATGCAAAGATAGAGATAGATATCTTAACCATCGCTGATAATGACAAGATTTATGTAGCTGAGTGTAAATGGACTAACCATGTGGTCACAAAAAAAGAGTGGCAAAAACTCACACAGAAGTGTGAAATACTCGGTATAGAACCATCTCAGATCATACTTTTTTCAAAAAGAGGCTTCTCAAAGGAGTTAAAGCAAATGCAAGGAAAAGACTTAGCTCTCTACAGTAGCGATGACTTTGAAGTGCTTCTAAAAAACACCTCAAGTGATGAACTAATAGACTCTCTTTTTTAAAAAATCTTAGCTAACTTCTTTAAGTGTTGTATATGCCTCTTGTAGAAGTTGGAACTTTTGTGTGTAGTGCTCTATCATGGTAGGATTCTCATGGAGTATCTTATCCGGATGATAGGCTCTTGCTAACTTTTTATAGTTTCTTTTAATATCATCAGCACTAGCGCCAACAGGACACTCTAAGAGTCTATAGAGTTGTGTTAGATGGCTCTGTTCTTCCTCTCTACAAAGATCTCCAAAAGTATAATTTGCAAAGTCACTATAGAGTTTACTCAAAAAATGATTGTCATAACTATACTCTAAATGATAGTGAAGCACATCTTTTTTGTTGAGTGTTCTCTCCAACCTTGCTTTTGCCCTATGGTCACTCACATCTACTACTAAAGAGATATCTGTACCTCTCTCTACGTAGACTTCAAGCTGTGAACGGAAATAGCTAAGTACCCATGAATTTGGACTCTCTAGTGTTATTAAAACTGTGTTTTTATCATAAGCATATAGATTTACTTTTATTTTTTGGGTCTTATCAAGTTTCTTTAGCTCTATTTTTATAGGTTGAGTTCCAAACTTTAACATTGAGCGTAAAAAAAACTTGTGGTCATACTCATGCGTAGATGCATGATATTGTGAGAGCTCTCTTAAAAACTCATCTCTTACCTCTGTTAGCGTCTCGTTTCTAAATACCAAAACAGACTTTGATAAAAAAAGCATACCTCTTGAGTGATGATTTAAAAAGTTTTTCATCCACTCTCTGTTTAGTGTCTCAAAACTTGTCGTGATAAGAATAAGATTGTTACGTAAAACAATGTCCATAAACCTACCTTTTTGAGATATTTGACTCTCTTTAAGCAAAAAAAGTTCCATCTAAGTAGACAATTAAAGCCAAATGTTATCCAAAAGCCTAGTCGAGCCTACCTTGGCTTCAACTAAGACTACACTATTGCCTAGTTCAACCTCTTTTATCACTTCAAAGTTACGATTTAAAATCTCTACATAAGAGAGTTCTAGAGGATTTAGAATCTCTTTCATCTTTTGCACTATCTCATCCCTATCTCTTATATTTTTAGAGACCAACTTAGCACAAAGATGAAGCGATTGTGGAATTTTAAGAGCCTCTTGTCGCTCCTCTTTTGAGAGATAAACGTTTCTACTACTAAGTGCTAGTCCATCACTCTCTCTTTGTGTATCTACCGCTACGATCTGCACACTCATAAAAAACTGCCTAGCCATAAGTTTTATGAGATATAGTTGCTGTGCATCTTTTTTACCAAAGTAAGCTCTTGTTGGATTTACTATATTTAAAAGCTTCATAACTACAGTTAAAACACCATTGAAATGCCCTGGACGGCTAAAACCCTCTAAAACAAAACCACGAACACAAGGTGCTAGGATGCTAACTTCATCATCTGTGTAAATCTCATCTACAGATGGAAAAAACATAACATCAACACCACTTAATTGACATATTTTCTTATCTGCTTCATCTTTTTTAGGATACTTATCTAAATCTTCACCCTTTAAAAACTGAGTAGGATTAAGAAATATTGAGACCACAACTATCTCATTTTCTTCCCTTGCTTGCTTTATAAGTTTTGTATGTCCTTGATGCAAGGCTCCCATGGTTGGCACAAAACCTATGCTTTTATCTATGTTTTTGACATACTCTTTTAGCTCTTTTACTGTTGTGATGATCTTCATTTTAAGCCTCTTTTTTATATAATCGCAATTATACACTATTGGACTATTTTATGGATAATTATGAATACACAGAACTGTTAAAAAACTTAAGCTTAAAGATGAAAAACATTGAAGGTGTTGTGGAGCCTGCTAAACTCAGTGCGAGATTAGATGCCATTGAGCAAGAAGAAGCTTCTCAAGACTTTTGGAATGATGCTAGCTATGCTGCAAAGATTCAAAAAGAAAAAACTCAAATTCAAAGAAAACTACAGAAGTACGAAAAAGCAAGCGAAGCACTTCAAGATGCTAAAGATCTCTATGAGATGGCAAAAGATGAGGCAGATGAAGAGACTATAGAGGCTTGCTTTAGTGATAGCGAGAGACTTGAAGAACTTATACTCAATATGGAGGTAGAAGTAATGCTTAGTGGCGAAACAGATGCTAACAATGCGATTTTATCCATCCATCCTGGAGCTGGTGGAACAGAGTCTCAAGACTGGACAGAGATGTTACTTCGCATGTATAAACGCTGGGCAGAGAGAAAAGGTTTTGCGGTTGAAGTTCTTGACTATCAAGCTGGAGATGAAGCTGGCATCAAGGATGCTTCTATCATTATAAAAGGCGAAAATGCTTATGGCTACTTAAAAGTAGAAAATGGCATCCATAGACTAGTTCGCATCTCACCATTTGATTCAAATGCAAAAAGACACACCTCTTTTACCTCGGTTATGGTTTCACCTGAGATTGATGATGATATAAACATCGTAGTAGAAGACAAAGATATCCGCATCGATACATATCGAGCAAGTGGTGCAGGAGGACAACATGTTAACAAAACTGAGTCAGCCATCCGTATCACGCACATTAAAACAGGTGTAGTGGTTCAATGTCAAAACGATAGAAGCCAGCATAAAAATAAAGCGACTGCTATGAAGATGCTAAAGTCTCGTCTATATGAACTAGAACTTGACGCTCAAAAAGCCGAAGCTGATGGAGTGAGTAAGAGTGAGATTGGTTGGGGACACCAGATTCGCTCTTATGTGATGCAACCATATCAGCAGATTAAAGATTCAAGAAGCAACGAAGCGTACTCTAATGTCTCTGCTATCTTAGATGGTGACCTAGACAAGATGCTAGAGGATGTCTTAATCTCCATGAACAAAGCGTAGTTTTGCACCACGGAACCCGAACAAGTTCGCGGTTGCAAAAAAGACTCTCCCTAAATCCTTAATCCTCTTTCTTTTTTATAAAACTATATCCTAAAAAACCAACCCCAAAAATCATAGCTATGATAGTTAAATACTTCATCTGCTTAGCTTGAGCATTTTTGAGCTCCTCTATATATTTTGATGTATCTGGCTGTGCTTTTTTACTTCTACTAGAGCCTGAGCCTCCTGAGACCTGTGCCTCCATCCTAGCTACATTTAGTGCAGCTAACTCATTTTGGGTATAAGCCTCTTTTGGAGTAAGCCAAAAATGCACAACGAAACCAATAAGAAGCATCAAAATGCCAGCAACTCTAAAAAAGACTATCTTATATTTTTTTAAAAATTCCAAAATCATTCCTCTACTCAAGCATTCATAATGCAAATTATGTCAAAATCACGATATGAATTTACTTAAAGAATTTTATCTAAACGATAGTTGCTCATATCTTGAGAACAAAGACCAAACTACTCACTACAAAGTCATAGAAAATTGTGATGAAAGACAGTGTTCTTCACTTATACAGAGGGGTTACAGAAGATTTGGTAAGATGTATTTTAGACCTATTTGTAAAGATTGTGATGAGTGTAAAAGTATAAAGATAGATGTGAAAAATTTTGAGTTTTCAAAATCTCATAAAAGAGTTATGAAAAAGGCTAAACATATAAAAAGTTATATACAAGCTCCAAGTATGACAAAAAAACATCTTCAACTCTTTGACAAGTATCATCTCTACATGAGAGATAAAAAGGGTTGGGAACACTCCTATGTAGATCCCCAAAATTACTACAGCTCTTTTGTAAATGGGCACAATGGGTTTGGCTATGAAGTTTTGTATTATGATGAAAACAGACTTATCGGAGTTGACCTTATAGATGTGCTAAAAGATGGCATCTCATCTATCTACTTTTACTACGACCCAGATTACAGTAGTTACTCTTTAGGAAAACTCTCGCTACTTTACGAGATAGAGTTTGCAAAGAGACAAAAAAAAGATTGGATATATCTAGGTTACTATGTTAAAGATTGTGGCTCGCTCTCATACAAAGCCTCATACAAGCCATATCTAACTCTTGAGGGAAGGCCTGAGGAAGATGAAGATTTTAGTTGGGTTTAGCTAACTCTTTTACTGGGAGTGTTAGAAATTTCGTGTCAGTTTGATAAAATACTATCAAGGACTGACAATGAATGAAGAAGTAGATTTTGATTTTGATGAAAT